>JACDAU010000299.1 GCA_013695265.1 Chloroflexia bacterium | reverse complement strand
CCCGCTCCTCAATGCGCTCGGTGTAGAGATGCGCGTCGTCGGACGTGAGACACCGGCCGCTCTCCAGATCGAACTGCCAGCCGTGGAGGGTACACGTCAGCACGCCGTCCTCTACCTGGGCAAAGCGTGTAAGGTCCGCCTTGAGGTGTGGGCAGCGCTTTTGTACGCGATAGCCGTCACACTCGAAGAGCTGCTGGTCCGGCGCGAGTTCCGCGTAGTAGCCCTCCGCATACTGCACCCGCTCCGGCGAGAGGCACTTGAAGAAGTTGTACACGTACTCGTTGAAGGAGCCTTTGCGCTCCGCCTCGAACCGGCACGACAGGAACAGGTCGTTGATCCAGTCCTCTACGTGACGCTCAATGCACGACTCCACGATCCCCGGCTGCATATAGAAACGGTAGTCGCACTGTTCTCCGTCCCAGGCATACACCGCACGCTGCTGGAAATCGAGCACCACTGCCTGCGTCCCACAATCGAGCAGCACCCGCTGCCCGATGCCTTCGCACGTCATGTCCGCCTGCTGAATCAACGGCTCAAACCACTCTCGGAGCGAGTCCACGATGTCCACCTGCCCGACTGGCCACGTCGCCCGTATCGCGTCAATCAGCGGCTGCTTACGCGCCTTGTACGCTTCGAGGTACTCACGCTTCTCAGTAAAAATCGCGTGAACCTGGTCATCTGAAACAGGGTGCGCGATACGGCACGAGTCCTTCTCGATCTCCGCAACGCTGCCCGGAATCATAAGCCGCGCGTTGTCGTGCCCGTTCGCGCGCATGTACTCGATGAAAACGGACTGATCCGGGAACACGTTCGCAGAATCGCGGTCGAGATCATTGAATGCGAACAGCCCATCGTCGAGGAAGCACGGTGGCCCGGCGGATGGAATCACGACGCTTGCTCCGACACTCTCGACGTACCGAAGCGCGCGGGCCATCCCGTTCTCTCGCTTCTTCCGGCCCAGCGCCCGTTTCGCCCGGTCGGGGAAGCGGTACACCATCGGGTACCAAATCGCGCCGGAGAACTGTAAGAAGTGCGCGTCGAAGGGACCAAGCGACACCAGCGTGTCCAGTTCGATGGGCCGCGCATCGTTCTGATCGTAGACGCGCGTCTCGCCGTCATCGATGATGAGGCTCGAGTCGCCGAGCGGACCGTCCGTGGGCGCGACCATCGCCATGATCGTGAACGTCAGCCCGTTTGTCTCGACCGGTTCGGCGTTCTTCGTCCGAAGGAAGTTCGTGAACCCCAGGCCGCGCAGTTCGCACTCCATTGTGTCCAACGGAAAGTCAGGGAGCAACACCGTCGCATCCTTGGACACGTGTTCGCGCAGGAACGCCGGATCATAGTGATCGTGGTGCAGGTGCGAGAGGTACAGGTAATCGGGAGCGCCGATTGCCTCGGGAGCGATGCCCTCGTTGCTGGGAAACGGAAACCACGACGCAAAGTAGGCCGGGTTAAACCACGGATCACACAGGACGCTCCCGTGACGGGTCTCGACAAACAGACCTGCGTGACCAACGAACATAACTTCCAACCAGACGCCCTCCTGCGTGCCTCACCATGCTCCGTTGTGTGTCATCCCGCACCGACTGTTCGGGTACCGGTGGCCCGGACCACCGTCTCTCTAGTCTAGCATCCCTGTCACGGGTCGCAAGCCTAATGGGTGGCGGTGCTGCCGATGAGTATATACAGTGTCCGTATACGGTCGGCAAGATATAGGGAGGATGCGTTGAACTTCACACAACTCACCGCGATTTCCACGACTCTGGCCCTGGCCCTGGCGCTCATCCTCGGGGCGGCAGCCCCTACAATGGCCGCGGACGGCGATAGCGCGTGGGCGCGCTGCATTAGCGAGGCGGCCCGGGCGGGGGTGATCGGAGGCGACTCCAACCCCGGCAACACCAACTTCGTCGCCGGCACCGAGGGGGCCGCCACCTTCAACTGGCGCGCCACCGCTGGACCCGACGTGTTCTGCGGCTTCGGCGGCAACGACTTCATCGTCAACCTTGACGCGGGCGACGCCTTCCGCGGCGGCGCCGGCGACGACGTGGTCTTCTATCAGTTCTACGGCACGTTCAACGGCGGTGGAGGCACCGACGTCCTCCATAGGCAGCTTGGCGGCACGTTCGACCAGGACTGACCGGCATGACCTCCGCGCGGTACGGGGGCGGGCAGGGTCACGATACCGGCCGAGCTCCTGTGGACCCGGCCGGTCCTCCGCTGAGCAAGGGTGGACAATCAGGGAAGCGGCACAGGCCTACGGGCTCTCCAAGAAGACGGATCGGAGGCGGATCAAGAGCGGCACGTGTCAGCGTTTCAGATCACCACCCAGTACGTCGTGGAATGGCGCGTGACCAGTCTGAACACGTCTGTCGAGGGTACCCCTACCCAACCCCGGCGTGTCCAGGGTAGACATTTCCAATGACACAGCCCTGCAGCACGCCTTGGATCTGGCAGAGAACGCCCGTCGGGACACTGAGCGGCTACAACAGCAGAATGTGGAGCTCGCCGACCACTGCGGCTATCTGCAGGCGCGGCTCGAGGCCGCTGAGAAGCAGGTGCTTGCACTAACAACACCGCCAGAGCCAGATCGCCCACAAGCACCGTGGTGGAAGCGTATGCTCGGCTTGTCGGCGGCGGTGTACGACGCTATAGATCGAGCAATATCCTGATACGATCCGCCACTTCAGCCATCGTGCGAGGGGAAAGGAATCCGCGCGCGGTGCCTCGGAACCTGTCACGAGAGATGGTACGCATCTGATCGCACATCGCGAAGCTCGTTTCCCTTAGTCCTCCCTCGAGCGGGTCCACGCGGACATGGAGCGGCACGTGTTTGTCCACCCGCGTGAGGGGGACCACAACGGTCAGGCCAGACGGACCGTGGTTGAAAACATCGGTGGAGATGATGACAACAGGTCGGTCGCCGGCCTGCTCGTGAGCCCTGGTTGGGTCCAGATCAACGAACCAAACTTCGCCGCGTGAGGGGGCTTGGGGCACTTAGGCCTGACCCAGGCCATCATTGAGAGTAACATCCCAGACCGCGCGCTCCTCAAGTTCCTCGGCCCGTACATCTGGAGCCCCGCGCATGGTGGCATAGACAGCATTTGTCCGTTCCAGGATCTGTTGGCGCCGATACGCTTCGATGGCCTCGGCCGCAATGTCTTGCATCGGGCGAGCACTCTCCACAGCCATCTGGCGTAGCGTCGCCTGGGCCCCAGCCGGGATTCGTATTGTGCTCATCTTTAGCGTCCCTTCCGTACCATCAGTACCACCTGTAGCGGCTATTGCCTACAAATCAGTATACGACTTTGTATGCAGTTGTGGATATATGTGACACGAGATCGCTCCCAAAACGGACGTTGCAGGGGTACTCGCCGGGTAGGGCAAGATAAAGCACGTTGTGTCGGTTGCCGCTAACTCTGCGTGTTCTCTGGCACTTTACAGTGTCCAACCACACCTGTTTCTGGGCGTTTCCCGCCTCAACTCTTTGTGTATACTCGGGCATAGGGCCAGCATGTACGGGTACTTTCCGGTGGGTGAGTACCTCCAGAGTACCCCCCTCGGAGGCACTGACATGGCAATGATACGGACGACGGTGTACATCGACTCGGACACGAACACGGCGCTGCGAGACTATGCGCGGATACATCGGATCTCGATCGGCGAGGCGAATAACCAGCTTCTGCGGCGGGCGCTGTTCAACTCCCTCGACGAGGGGACGGAAGCCATGCTGGCGCCGGAGATCCGCAAGGCCGTCCAGGAGGCAGCCCGGCGGGAGATCAGGGAGCACGTCACCCGACTGCTAGGGGCGCAGACCGACCGCCTGTTCGGCGTGCTCGCCACCAGTGGTCGCGATACGTACGTGGCTCGCAAGCTCACGCGCGAGCGGGGAACGGCGGCCTTGCTTCAGACGGCGTATGGAAGAAGTCGCGAGTGACCACGAGCAGTCACTACAGCGGTGAGCAAGAAGATTGAACCTCCAGAATGGCACGGGCGGGCTGCGGCCCGCGGGCAGGCACGCAGACCTGCCCCTACCCGGCTCAAGGGTGGTGTCCACCGCTGTAGTGCAACGCAGGGCAACGCTCCTCCCTCAGCAGTTGCTGCGGGCGCGGGATTGCGGCGTACACGCCTGGGTGCCTGCGATACCGAGCCTGGGTCCTTACGGCAACGAGCGCTCGCTGAGGGGGTCTATGTCGCTGCGCTGGGCTGACTCCATTTCGCAGTCCGAGAGAAAGTCTCCGAGATGACGCCATCGGCAGAAGTAGAACGTATAGCCGCCGTCGTCGTCGGCGTCCGCCCGGCTCAGTGCCTGCGTCCCGACGTTGTTGGATGCCACCTCGTCTTTCGTCCAGTGCTCGGAGACGCTGAACTGGGACTCATCAACCTCCTGGCCGCACAGTGCGCATAGCCTCGTCATCACTGTCTCCTTTCGCTCAGGCTGCGGCCACGTTCAAGCAGCCGCAGGGTAGCCCGTAGTGTAGTTGAATGTACGGGGGTTTTCTACCCTTAACGTCTCCGCCGAGCGACTTATTCCTGTGCCGGGAACAACCGGCGCAGGTACGGCATGGCGGCGCGCACTGCGACGGCACGATGGCTGATCTCGTTCTTCTCTGCGGGTGCAAGCTGGGCGACGGTCCGCCCCAGTGCAGGCACGTACAGGATCGGATCGTACCCGAAGCCCCCGCTTCCCTTCGCCGCCTCGGCAACACACCCCTCAAGTGCCCCCCGAAACACTTGCGCCGCGCCGTCCGGCACAACGATCGCGACGACGCAGACGAACCTGGCGGTCCGTTCGGCGGGACGCACCTCCCGCATGCGGTCAAGCAGGAGGCGCACTCGGTCGGCATCAGTCGCGTCGGGTCCGGCCCACCGAACAGACCGAACGCCCGGCTCGCCGCTAAGGACATCCACCTCAAGCCCCGAGTCGTCTGCGAGCGACGGCAATCCAACAGTCTGGGCGCAGTGGCGGGCCTTCAGCAGCGCGTTTTCCTCAAAGGTTTCTCCGGTCTCCTCCGGCAGATCTCCCATTTGCAGGTCGTGCATCGAGCACAACGTCACCGGCACGCGCGAAAGCAGCATCTGGTACTCCCGCAGTTTGTGGCCGTTGTTTGTCGCTATTAGCAGCAATGGCTGGCTCACCGCGGCGCCCGCACCTGGAGTCGGCCAGGCAGCACCTCAAACAGCCGGGGGTGTTCATCCGTCACCTCGCCATCAATGCTGAATGGCATCTCCGGCGTGGCGGAAAACTCCACCCGTTGCGCTTGCAGCGAGATCACGTCTTCCAAGTCCCCATGCGTCGCATTCAGAACGCGGGGGATCAGCGATACCAACCCAAGTTTCGCCCGGCTTTTCATGATGACGAGGTCGAGCTTGCCATCCGACAACACGGCAAGAGGCGCGAGCTGAACGCCACCACCACCGAAGCGCGCGTTCGCAACGGTCACGTTCATCGCGCTTACTTGCAATGGCTCGCCATCGACAGTGAGCGAGATCGCGTACTCCGGCATCTCCTGTGCGGCGTCGACAGAAGCGCGCCAGTATCCGAGCGGTCCCCAACGCGACTTAACGTCGTCCTCAAGCTGCTGTGCCACGCCCCCGCCGAAGCCGCCGTTTGCCTGATTCACGAAGACCCGCCCGTCGTCAAGCCGAATCGCGTCCATCGGCACGGTTCTGCCTTCGACAATAATCGCAACACCCTCGCTCAGATCCGCAGGCACGCCGAGACTGCGGCCCAAATCGTTCGCGGTGCCCAGTGCCAGCACCCCAAGCACCGCCTCCCCGCCCGACCGAACCAGGGCGTCCGCGACCGTGCTCACCGTGCCGTCCCCGCCAGCCGCGACCAGAATATCGCACGTTCGCGCTGCCTCGATCAGGCGCTCCTCCGCCTGCTCGTCGAGCGGAACGACCACGCACGCCACCCCGAATGCGTTGAAGGCCGCGCGGATCTCCTCCTCCCCTGTTGCTGACCCACTGCGGGGATTCAGGGCAACTGCTATCTTCACGCACACCTCCGTGCCTGTCAGGCATCCTGCGCTATCGTGAACGCAGGCGCCTTCTGTTATACTTCGGCTCGCAGCATCGCGAGAAACGTCGTGAGACGCCTGCGGTGGGTAGTATAGACATATCATCGAATGTGTGGGTTGGACTATCGCAGCGTTGTGGAGGCAAACGGATGGAAGCTCGTGAGATCATGACTGGACAGGTGATCGCCGTCTCGCCCCGAGACACCGTCCAGCAACTGGCGCGCGTCCTCACCGAAGCAGGCATTAGCGGCGCACCCGTCCGCGACGACGTGGGGCGGTTGCTGGGCATCGTCAGCGAGGCGGACGTCATCAGCAAGCGAGGGGCGCATGTCGAGGATGTCATGCAGCGCTCGGTGCTGACCGTCGCCGAGGACACCCCGGTGGAGGAGGTGTGCTACATGATGTCGTGTAACAACATCAACCGCGTGCCCGTGATGAACGGGGAGGTACTCGTCGGCATCATCACCCGGACCGATGTGGTGCGGGCCATGGCGCAGGGCAGAATAGGCCGCACGGGCGGGGACGTTGGCGCGGGGTTCGAGGCCCAGTCCTCCGGAGCAGTCACCGTAAACCAGCCCAGCGGGGCGTAGTATCCCGCCGTGAGAGCACCATCGAGTGTTTCGCCAGAACTCGCCGAAGCAGCGCCGAGCGATGAGATGGCGCTGGCTCGCTACTGGAATGCGGGCCGCCTCCCCGACAACTGCCGTACCACCGACGGCCGGGCGGTCCACGTCGTGTATCGCGGTCAGTGGAGCTATGGTTACGGCCCCGATTTCCGAGGCGCGATCCTCTCCCTCGGCCACGAGCCAACGATACGTGGCGACGTGGAGATCCACCTGCGGGCCACGGATTGGCGGCAACACGGACACTGCGGGAACCCGATGTACGATGGCGTGATCTTGCACGTCGTCTGGCAGGCTGACACGACAATTCCCAGCACCGTGCCTGTGCTGGAGCTGCGCCGATACGTCGCACTTGAGAAACTCGCGGCGCTGCCCGATCCGGGAAGGCTCGACGAATCCCTCTGCTCGGTCTTTCGGCGCCCAGCCACCGCCGAACGCGCCGTGCAGATCATCGAGCGCGCGGGCGACGCCCGGTTCGAGGCTCGGTGCGCGGTGTTTGAGGGAGAGCTCGCGTGCGCGACGCCCGAGCAGGTGTTGTACGCGGCGCTGATGGAGTGCATGGGCTACGCCGGGAACACGCTCCCGTTCCGTTTGCTGGCCGAGGCCGTGCCGTACGACGGTGTCGCCAGCCCACACGCCGCAACGGTCGCACAGCGGTTGCGTGCCGCGTCCGGCCTGGTCGAGGAGGCCGAGCGGTCGGCGCTGCTCCATCGCGATCAGTGGAAGCTTGCGCGCGCGCGGCCAGCGAATCACCCCTTACGCCGGATCGACGGCGTGGCGGAGGTCGTTGCCCGCGCGGAACGTCACGGCGGCCTGGTTCCGCATCTCGCGAGCGCCGCCGCCATGACTGACCGGTCGGCGCTGCTCGCCCGCGTTCAGGCAAACACTGGGGAAGAGACGCTGATCGGCCGCGATCGCGCGGTGGAGGTTGCGGTGAACGCCGTACTGCCGTTCGCGTCCGCGCTGGCACGCAGCGAGGGTCGGCTGGAACTGGAGGACGCCACACAGCGGTTGTGGCGGGACATGCCCCGTGCGGGCCGCTCGCGCGTGGAGCGGGCGATACGCGACCACATCGCCATGCCGGCCCGCAGCACCGCCCTGCGCACAGCGCGCCACCAGCAGGGCCTGCTGCACCTCTACAAGCGATACTGCGCGCAGCGCCTCTGCGATCTCTGCCCGCTCAGCCAGCTCGCCGCCTCGGACCGTTCGGCTTGACGCTGACTTTCCGTGCCCCGTACCATTTCACAACCGTTGCAACAAGACCAGCCGCGGCCTACCATCAGTAGTACTCCCTCCGGGGAGAAAGGAAGAGGCAAGTGAAGGTCGTACTCCTACAGGAAGTTCAGGGTATAGGTGGGCCGGGCACGGTCAAGGACGTGGCCGACGGCTACGCGCGCAACTACCTGCTGCCCAAAAAGCTGGCAACGCCGGCAACAGCGGGCGCGCTGAAGCAGGTCGAGCGAGTCCGCGCCGTGGAGGATCGCCGGCAGGCCAGGCTGGACGAGCAGGCAGCGGCGATGGCGGCGCGCATCGACGGACAAGAGGTGACGTTCCGCGTGCGCGCTGGCGAGGAGGGCCGGCTGTACGGCTCCGTCACGAACGGTGATGTCGCTGAGGTGCTGTCGCGGCAAATCGGCGAGGACGTCGACAAGCGACGCGTGATCCTCGAAGAGCCGATCCATGTGCTGGGCACGTACGAAGTTCCGGTCCGGCTGAGCGCGAGCCACTCCCCCGTAGTGAAGGTTGTCGTGGAAGCGGAAGGCTAGACCTTTGATCGAGACGCTGGAGAAGCTGCCCCCACATAGTATCGAGGCCGAGCAATCCCTGCTGGGCAGCCTCCTGCTCGATCGCGACGCCATCATCAAGGTCGCGCCGTTCCTGCGCACCGACGACTTTTATCGCGACGCGCACGCGCGCGTGTACGAGTCCATTGTGGACCTGTACAATCGCCGCGAGCCACCAGACCTGATAACCGTGCACGAGGAGCTGTCCCGCTCCGGCGACGCCGAGCAGATCGGTGGCGCAAGCTACCTCACGTGGCTTATGAACTCCGTGCCGACCAGCGTACACGTCGAGTACTACGGACGTATCGTCGAGCGAACAGCCACCATGCGTCGGCTTATCGGCGCGGGCAGCGAGATCGCCGGCATCGGGTATGAAGAAGATACCGAGGTCGGCGAGGCGATGGACCGCGCCGAACAGACCCTGTATCGCGTGGCACAGCGGCGCAGTGGTGGCGACTTCGTCACTCTGCGCGACGCGCTCGCGCAGTTCTTTGACCGGCTCGACTACCTGCACCAGCACCGAGGCGAGATCGTGGGCGTGCCGACGGGCTTCCACGACCTGGACCAGCTCACCGGCGGCCTGCAGCGGTCCGACCTGATCATCGTAGCCGCCCGGCCCTCCGTGGGCAAGACGGCGTTTGCCCTGAGCATGGCGGCGAGCGCCGCGATCAAACACAATCAGCCCGTGGGGATCTTCAGCCTGGAGATGAGCGCGGAGCAACTCGTGCTGCGCCTGCTCGCGATGGAGACGGGGATCGACTCCCACCGGCTGCGGATGGGGTATCTGGACGAGGACGAATGGGGGCTCCTGACACAGGCGTTCGGTAAGCTGTCGGAAGCGCCCATCTACATAGATGACACCGCTGGCGCATCCTCGCAGGAGCTGCGCAGCAAGGCGCGACGGCTGCACGCACAGGCCGGCGTGGACCTGATCCTGATAGACTATCTGCAACTGATGCAGGGGGGACGCTCCGAGAACCGGGTCCAGGAAGTGTCGGAGATCAGCCGCGGGCTGAAGGGTCTTGCCCGCGAGTTGAACATCCCCGTAGTTGCCCTTTCCCAACTCAGCCGCGCGGTCGAGCAGCGTCAGGACCACAAACCGATGCTCTCGGACCTCCGTGAGTCCGGCTCCATCGAGCAAGACGCGGACGTGGTGATGTTCATCTATCGCGAAGAGTTGTACAACAAGGACACCGACCGAAAGAACATCGCGGACATCATCGTGGCGAAGCACCGGAACGGCGCGACCCGCGATATCAGCTTGCGGTTCTTCGGTGATACCACCCGGTTCACAGATCTGGAAGTTATGAGACGCGAGGGTTGAGGTTTTGGCTAAGCGGCTAGGCGAACTCATACAGCAATTCGCGGAGCGCATACCGGCGGGCAACTCGGTCCCCCGGCGCGCAGAACCGGAACAGTGCCCGATCTGTGGCGGCGCGGGGTGGCTACGCATGGACGCGCACGTCGGCGATCCGAACTTCGGGCGGCTTATTATGTGCACCTGCCTGATGCAGGAGGTGGACGAGCGCAAGCAGATGGAGATGCGTGAGAAGAGCAACTCCGACGGGTACGCTAACCTGACCTTCGAGAACTTCAATGCCGGCACCAGTCCGAGCGTCCGCGACGCATTCACCGTCGCGATGGCGTTCGCGGAGCAGCCGAACCAGAACTGGCTGCTGCTGTCCGGCTCGGTGGGCACAGGCAAGACCCACCTCGCGGCAGCCGTGCTGAACGCCAGCCTGGCCCGGGGGGTGGATGCGATCATCTGGACCGTGCCCGACCTACTCGACTACCTGCGCGAGGCGTTCAACCCGACCTCTGTGATTACCTACGACCAGCGCTTCGAGGATATACGGCGCATTCCGCTGCTCATCCTCGACGACCTGGGAACGGAGAGCGCCACGCCGTGGGCAAAGGAGAAGCTGTACCAACTCTTCAATCACCGATACAATGCGCAGCTCCCAACAGTCGTCACCACCAATCAAGATCTTGAGACGATCGATTTCCGCATTCGATCGCGCTTGCAGGACCGGTCGCTCGTGCGGCATGTGAAGATGAGTGCAGCAGACTTCCGGCCGCGAAAGAGGATCGAGCCGGCGGTCTAAAGTCGTGGAATGGCTAAGCATGTGGCCACCTTGTTTTCTTGGGAAGCACGAGTCGTGGTGGGTGTCGCGGTTCAACTGCAGGGGCAATGCATTCGGAGCAAGGGGGGCGGATTACCCACACCAGCTGAGACCCGAATGCTTCGCCCCTACTACTCGCTCCCAACACACTACCGTTATTCGTGCGTTTCCCCCAAAGCCTGCGCCGAATGCCAGCACGGTACAGTCTCCATTGTTCACGCCCGGTCGGATCCCATATCCGCTCGTGTTGCTGCTTCGTCAGGCCGGCACCGGGGACGGCGTGTTATACTGCACCCATTGCAGGAAGGAGTTTGAGGTCCTTGACCGCGCTGCTCACCCGGCTGCAGGAAGCCGAATCACTCGTCGCATTCCTCGATGTGCTCGCGGTCGCTGCAGTGTTCTACTGGCTGCTCGGCATCGTCGGCGGTACGCGGGCGGTTCCCGTATTGCGTGGGCTCGCCGTACTCCTGGTCACGTCGGTCGCACTCGGTACCGCCTTTCAGTTGAGCGAAGTGCGGCTGGTATCGCTCGACTTCCTCATCCAGCGCGCCATACTTCCGGGGTTCGTCGTCGCTATCCCAGTGATATTTCAACCCGAACTGCGGCGCGCACTGGAGCGGCTCGGCACCTCAACGAGCCTGCAGATCCTCCTGCCTCATCACGACGCGGAGGGGTTCGAGCGAGTCGCTCACGCAATCTCCAAGGCGGCAGCCGACCTCGCCGAACGCCGCATCGGCGCCCTAATCGTTCTGGAGCGCGACACGGGCCTGGAGGACGTTACAGTCGCTGGGACGCGCATGGACGCGAGCGTCGAGGTGGGCTTGCTGGAGAGTATCTTTATTCCGGGCGGGCCCCTGCACGACGGCGCAGTGGTTATCAGCCAGGGTCGCATCGTGGCTGCGGGCTGCGTCCTGCCCCTGAGTGATAACGCGCGGGTTGTTGGTGACCGCGGTACCCGGCACAGAGCCGCACTCGGGATCACCGAGACCTCCGATGCGGTCGCGATCATTGTAAGTGAGGAAACGGGGTCCGTCTCGGTAGCCCAGAATGGGCGGCTGCTGAGCAACTTCTCAGAAGAGCGCCTGTATCGCTTTCTCTCCGCGACCCTGGGCGCGCTTTAGTCCGCTTGGGAGCCCCACCGCGGAATGCGTGGCAACGGTGATGCGTAGTGTTGTGATTGCCCCCGCGCTTGGTCGCTGCTACCATTGAAGCACCGCAGATGCACAGAACTCGGACACCGTCCTGGTGCTGCTGCGGCGATGAGAGTCGACATGCGATAGGCCACGGAGTGGCGAACGGTTTTGAGAGGTGAGAGGAAGCTGACCACCACGGACAGAGACACCCCTATCACGACCCGGCTCCGAGGTGCGGGGGAGCCGACCAGTCTTTCTCGCCTGCCTCGGTTGGCAGTCGCGGTGGGTATGTCGCTGCTCCTGTGGTTGTATGTTTCGTCGATTAGCGATCCAACCCGGCCGCAGACCAGCACGATCCATCCGAACGTCCCCGTTACCGTTCGCAACATCGCACAGAACCTGCTAATCGTAGGCGATTTACCCAGCGTCAACGTCCAGATCTCCAACGTCGGCAGAACCGGTCCCGCCTCGGAGGCCGTTACTCCGGAAGCGTTCGTGGACCTGGAGAACATTGGACCGGGCAATACCTCGGTCCCGGTGCGCATCGAGAACCTCGAAAACGTCGGCACGGTGATTGTCCAGCCACCACGCATCACCGTGCGGATCGAGGAGGCACAGCGGGCCTCGTTCCGCGTCAAGACCCGCATCATCGCGGCAGACACTCAGAGCATCAATCCCGCAGACCTGCGCTTGAGCACCGACAGGGTAACCGTCCGGGGTCCGCGACGCAGCCTCAATCGGATTGTCGAGGTGCGTGCAAACGTCGACATGGCAACCCTCGCGCCTGACGTGTCACAATCTGTGACGCTCCTCGCCACAGACCGAGCGGGGAAAGTGGTTGACGGCGTCGCCATCGAGCCCGCCGAGGTTTCGGTCCGTATGGCTCCGCCTGCTACGAGCACGCCACCACCGTAACCAGCGCTCGCTCGCTGGGCGCCGTGTCCGGGCAGGTATGGAGCTACGAGGCAGGCACGGAGACATGTGCCTACGAGCTGGGCTCCACCACTACCGCGCATCGGTAAAAGGCCGCGTTCGCGTGTGGGGCAGTAGCTCGGCCCGTCTTCGCCCGCACTTCATACGAGCTCTACAGCGGTGGGCGCCACCCTTGAGCCGGGTAGGGGCAGGTCTCCGTGCCTGCCCGCAGGCCGCAGTCCGCCCCCTGCCATTCCGGAGGTTCAATCTTCTTGCTCACCGCTGTAGGCACCTGCTTTCGGTTTGCAGCCGCAAGGTCGTGCCCCTACCCATAACAGAGTGTCGGCGTCCACCCAGGTTCGGTGTAGTGCCTAACACCTGCACGGCGTCAAAGGTGTGCGGCTCCACAGCTAGCAAGGCGCGCACCGCGTCCGCCGGAACGGGGCGGTGAGAGTGGTATCCCTGTGCCGTTTCGCAGCGCATCGTTTGTTACTGCGTTGCCTGTCCGGTGCTCCCGACGCCCTCAGCGGTCAACCCCAGTCCGATTGCGTGGGCCATCGGGGCCCCGTATTCGTACGCGGGAGACGGCGTGGAAGGGTACGCCGGAGACCGTTGTCGCACTCCCGATAAAGTGGGCAGACAATTCCGCATTTCGACGGAATCATCGGTCAGCGTCGCAGCCGGGCGTCCAGCGCTGACGGCATGCCACCAGATCAGCCCATTAACCAGACTCCGAGAACGACGCTGAGCGCGGCCAACAGCAGCCAGGCCGCGATAACAACAAGCGCGGCCACCCGGCTCACAGGTCTGCCATCGTCAGCCCGTGCCCGCTCGCGCGCCTCGGCGAGCACCGAAGGTGGCATCAGTCGCAAGGCGAGCGCGATGCCCAGGGGCAAGACCACCAGCTCGTCCAGAAACCCCAGGAACGGGATGAAGTCGGGGATCGGGTCGATCGGGCTGAAGGCATAGCCGACAACGAACAGCGCGACGAGCCTGGCGTACCAGGGCGCGCGTGGATCCTTGCAGGCCAGATACATCGCATAGGTCTCGGTCTTGAGCAGGGTTGCCCGCCGCTTCCAACGCTCTTTCACGCTCACCAACGCGTCATGGATTCGTCGGCGGGTGCGGTTTGTTGCCCACGAAAGCCGAGCGCGAGGATACTTGCGCCAAGCAGTTGCGGCCACGGGTCAGCAGGCGCGAGGAGCGGACAAGGACGGGCGAAGACGGTGGACGTGACTCCAAGAACACGAGACGGATGAGGGTGCGATGTGGCCATGGTCATCACCTCCTCCCCGCCCTGTCGCTTGTACGTGAGACTCAACAACCGTATCATACAACAGCGGTTACAGCAAGATAGCGGGGTGCGCAGGAGCGGCCATCTTTGTCTGATGTCGGGGTGGTGACTCCTGGCGATCTGTCGCGTGCCGCCTGAGCCAAAGCGGGCCGACTGCGCAACCTGGCAGGAGACGAAGCGGCTGGGTGCGATCTCGCGCTCCAAGACCGCGTCTGTCTGCTCCCCACATCCGAGGCGAGCCGCACGGTTGCCCCCGGTGTGCCCCGGTGTGCTCGAGGCGTTAGAGCGGGAAGTTGTCGAGCGGTCAGGAGAGTTGGATGAGCACGGCGCGTGACCGAACGGCTATCGGGGATCCCGAGGCGCAGCCCGCGAGCCCGAGTCGCCTACCCAGCGCGATCCGGCTCCTGCCGTGGGCGGTGCTGCTGGGGATCGTCGTGTTTGCACTGCTGCTCACCGGCGACAACCACAGAGCTGCCGTGCTCGGCATCGTACAGGGGTTGGGCGAGTTCCTGCCAATCTCGTCTTCTGCGCACCTGATCATCGTTCCGTGGCTGTTTGGCTGGGACGCGCCGGGCTCCTTCCTCAACTCCCTGACATACGACGTCGCGCTGCATATGGGCACACTGCTGGCGCTGCTCGGATTCTTCTGGCGTGACTGGCTCAATCTCCTGATGCACGCGCATCAGCCCCGCTCCGAGCAGGGCCGGCTCCTCTGGCTCCTCGTCGTGGCCTCGCTTCCGGGCGCCGCGATCGGCTTCGTGCTCGACCAGATAGCCGAGGACTACTTCCGGGATAAGTACCTCATCATCGCTACAGCGCTCGTGGTCATGGGCATCGTGCTCTACGTGGTTGACCGCAGAGCGCAAAGCGACGACGGCATCGGCCAGATATCCTGGAGGAAAGCGCTGCTGATCGGTTTCGCCCAGACACTCGCGTTCGTGCCCGGCGTGTCGCGCTCTGGATCGACGATGACGATGGGGCGCGCGCTGGGCCTGAGCCGTGAGACGGCGGCGCGCTTTGCCTTTTTGATGGCGACACCCATCACCGCGGGCGCGGGCCTGCTCAAGCTCGGTGACCTCGACACTGCGGCGCTCGGCTACGCGTCATTCTGGCTGGGGATCGGCATCTCGTTCGTCGTGGGGCTGCTGGCGATCGGCTTTCTGCTTTCATACCTGAAGCGCAACAGCTTCCTGCCGTTCGTCATCTATCGGATCGCTCTCGCCGCGGTCATCGCGACCGCGTTTGTGGCTGGGAG
>JACDAU010000298.1 GCA_013695265.1 Chloroflexia bacterium | reverse complement strand
AAGCGCGCCGCCCACATCTGGTGCTGACCCACGTCTGTCACCAGCCGCGCCTCGCCACCGGTGCCTCGCTTGATCGCACCCAGCACATCGTACGGCGTGATTCCTTCTGTATCGGTGGGGGGGCCTTCCGGTCGGGCGCGGGAACGGATCGTCTCCAGCCACTCCGTGTGATCTGCGGGGGAGGAGGCCGTGGTGAGGGTCGCGAGTCCATCCTTCGCGTCCGCCACGATGCCGACCTCAACCTTCACGTTTTTGTTGATCTCCGCTGGGTCGATGTCGATGTGGACGAACTTGGCGTTTGGCGCCCATGTCTCCAGCTTGCCGGTGATGCGGTCGTCGAAGCGCATCCCGACGGCAACGATCAGATCGGCCTCGTCAATCGCGCGGTTGATGTGCGCTGGGCCGTGCATGCCGGGCCACCCGAGATAGAGCGGGTGCGACTCCGGTATGCAGCTCAGGCCGAGCAGCGTGGCGATCACCGGGATACCCGTCCGCTCCGCGAAACTTCGCAGCTCGTCGTACGCTTCCGCGAGGATCACCCCGTGTCCGGCGAGGATGAGGGGCTTGCGCGCCCGGTCGATAAGCGATCCCGCCCGGTCGTAGTCTCCCTGCCCACCACGGGGTGGCTGCTCGGGGCGCACAGCGGGGTTGTACTCGGCTTCTTCGAGCATGACGTCCTTCGGCACATCAACGAGCACAGGTCCGGGCCGTCCGCTGCGGGCGATATGGAACGCCTCGTGCATCACATCGCCCAGTTCCGCTGCGGAGTTGACCAGGAAGCTGTGCTTCGTGACCGGCAGCGTGATACCCACGATATCCGTCTCCTGGAAGCTGTCGTGGCCGATAAACGCGCGCGAGACCTGCCCAGTGATCGCCACGATCGGCGCGGAGTCCATGTACGCGGTCGCGAGGCCGGTGACGAGGTTCGTTGCGCCAGGGCCGGAGGTGCCGATGCAGACCCCGACCTTCCCCGTCGCGCGGGCATAGCCATCGGCCGCGTGGGCGCCCGCCTGCTCATGGCGGACGAGCACGTGGTGGATATCGTACTCTGGCAGCGCGTCGTAGAACGGCATGATCGCCCCGCCGGGGTAGCCCCACATGATCTCGACGCCCTCGTTCCTGAGCGCCTCGCACATGATGCGCGATCCCGTAAGGCGCTTCGCCTCCGGAGGCTGCTGCACCGTCTCTGGACTTGTTGTCGGTTTGTCTATCGCTATCGTCATGACACTCACCCCCGCGTTCCTGCTACTGCAACGAGAAAGCCTCCCTGTCACTCGGGAGGCCGCTGATTTGATCCTTGTTCTGCTAACGCCTGCCTCCCGCGCTTCATCCGCTCCCAAACAGGAGCCGAATAAGGACGACGACAAGGAGGTTGGAAGGCGCAACGAAGCCGGTCATTACAGGCGCTTTGCCCTGCCGATCCTCCGTGTTTCCTGCTACCGCACTGCTGCGCACCATTTCGTTCTCCAGATACAAAAAACCCTCATCCCAAAAGGGACGAGAGTTAACCCGCGGTACCACCCTTGTTGCCACGACAGTACCGCAGCCACTCGTGCGCGATAACGGGCGCTACTCGTCGGACCCTACTGCCGGTTCAGATCCACCGCTCGGGGGTGAGTTCGGGACGCGCGCTACCGAATTGCACCAGGCTCCGGCTCTCTGGAAACGCGGCCTCTACCCTACTATTCCCCGTCGACGCGTTTACGTCTTGCCTACTACGTTAACATAGCCACCCAGCCATGTCAACCGACACGGCGCGTTTATTGGGCCCGAATCCGGGCAAATCGGCATATTGGGACGCTCTGGCCCGCCACGGTGCCACTTGCTCCGCATCCAGGCACTCAGGGGAACGCGCAGGCCATACCCAGTTGCCGAGCGAAGGCTGCACGACACCGACCATATTACGGAACACTTGCTGCGACACGACGGCCCGCAAACGACTCGTGCCTGGTGGGTGCGGATGAATCCAGAACGCGGCGGCGATTCGCCCGCGACAGGAGATAGCCGAGCGTCCACTGGAGGTGACGCAGGCAGCCAAGGCGTTCCCCTCCGACGGCTTTTAGCCTGCATAATCAGGTTAACTGTTCAGGAAAGCGCTTGGTGGGCGTGTGCGTAGAGACGTTGTATACAACGTCTTGCTGCCTTCACGTCACCGAAAAACCCTTGTGGCGATGCACTAGTCCCATTCGAACCGCGTCTCGGACAGTTCCACGTCCGGATACCCGGCCATCTCCAGCAATCGCACAAACTCCGACTTGCTCAAATTCTCGGGTACATCGATGCCATCGATATAAATACGTTCGTGCCCCATACCCGGTCCTAGAATAGTGCCGGAGAACATGACCGCGGGAAACTCCCTGCCAATCTCCCGCAACTCACCTACGGAGGGTGCCGCTTCGTGGCCCTCTTCGATCCACTCAGCGGGCATCAGATCGATCAGGCGCTGCAAGCCCTCGACTGTTAACCTCTCGAAGGAGTCGACGTCAGCCGGCGCGGAGTCGAGTCCCAGCACTTCCAGTAGATCCGGCCTCGCTGTAATTC
>JACDAU010000293.1 GCA_013695265.1 Chloroflexia bacterium | reverse complement strand
CAGTTGTACCGTTCGTAAAACCCATCTGCCACATAGCACAGACGATGGAAGTCGCGGCGATGGCTGCGACCGTTCCTACCGCCGGTGAAGCCAGGATGTCTGGACCGCATACACGGTTCTTCGGACGGGGCATCCGCGTCCCGCGACAGGCAGGAGTCTCGCATGTTCGCACTGTTTCGCCCCCACAGCGGAAACACCACTGTGCAGGCGGATTGCGAATGACCGAACTGACCGAAGAGAAATCCTGTCCCCTGGCATCGTGTCCCCGAAGTCGGAGACTCATACCACTACAGTCGCTTACACCTCGTAGAACGGGAAGCGGTCGGTAAGGTCGGTCACCCTGCGCCGCACTCCGGAGAGCGTCGCCTCATCTTGCCGTTCCAGTGCGGTTGCGATGATGTCGCCGATCTCCTCCATCTCCGCCTCGCGCATGCCGCGTGTAGTTACTGCAGGGGTACCGATGCGAATCCCGCTCGTCGTGAATGCGGACGCGGTTTCGAAGGGTACGGTGTTCTTGTTCACCGTCACTCCGACCGACTCCAGAAGCGCCGATGCGGCCTTGCCGGTCATGCCCTGTGGTCGGAGGTCGATCAGCATCAGGTGATTGTCCGTGCCGCCTGACACCAGCGTATACCCTCTAGTGATCAGCACGCCAGCAAGCGCCTGGGCGTTGCGTACGATCTGCTGTTGGTACTCGCGGAAACCTGGCTGTAGAGCTTCCTTGAACGCGACCGCCTTAGCCGCGATCACGTGCATGAGGGGACCGCCCTGGATACCAGGGAAGACCGCCTTGTCGATCGCCTTCGCGTTCGACTCACGCGTCAGGATCAGCCCGCCGCGCGGCCCGCGCAGGGTCTTGTGCGTCGTTGTCGTGGTGTAGTCGGCGTACGGGATGGGCGACTGGTGGATGCCTGCAGCGACGAGACCCGCGATGTGGGCCATGTCCACCAGCAGGCCTGCTCCCACCTCATCGGCGATCTCCTTGAAAGTATCGAATTGAATCGCACGAGGATAAGCGCTTGCGCCCGCGACGATCAGCTTCGGACGGTGCTCCCGAGCGACCGCGCGCACCTGGTCGTAATCAATGTAACCCGACTCCTGTATCACGCCATAGCGCACGAAGTTGTAGTAAAGTCCCGAGATGTTGATGGGGTTTCCGTGAGTCAGATGGCCACCGTGTGTCAAGTCCATGCCGAGCACCGTATCGCCCGGCTGCAGCATCGCAAGGTACACCGCAGTATTTGCCTGTGCGCCGCTGTGCGGCTGCACATTGGCATGGTCGGCGCCAAAGAGCGCCGTGGCTCGCTGGATCGCCAGGCTCTCGGCAACATCCACGAACTCACATCCGCCATACCAGCGCTTGCCAGGATACCCTTCGGCATACTTGTTCGTGAGCACGGACCCTTGCGCTGCCATCACCGCACGCGAGACGAAGTTTTCAGACGCGATCAGTTCGAGCGTCCCCATCTGCCTGCGACGCTCCAGATTCACAGCCTCGAAAATCTCCGGGTCCACCGCCGCGAGGTGACCAGTGTCCGTTTCTCGCTCTGTGCTGATAGCCATCCGCCTCACCTCTCCATTCCTCATAGGCCTGCAGTACAACACACGGTCCGCTCGGTAATGGTGCCTGACCGTGATGGGAGCATCGAGTATTACCCTGGCTGCAGCCAACTCGGTACCGTCGATTGAATGATGCCCTCACCCATTCTACCAGTCGCAAGTGCTCATCCCCAGACGGCGCGCGGCTCATACTAAATTCGGATAAAAGCCAACGCTGGATTGTACGCAGGGGCACGGTAAACCGTGCGTTTTGGACGCTGAGAAAAGCAAGCAAGAAACTGGATCGCGTATCAGGTGTGGGCGGCCCTGATACACTTTGCGGAGAGGAGGGCGAACCATGGGAGAGAACTGCGGCATCAGTTCAACGATCGACTTGCGGTCAGGCGACGTTTTGAGCATCGTCGGGGCAGGCGGGAAAACGACGACGATGTACCGAATCTGCAAGGAACTGCGCGCACAAGGTTTCCGGGTCATCAGCACGACCACGACCGCGATCCAGCGCCCCACCGCCACGCAGTCGCCTCGACTCCTCATCACAAATGACACCGCCAACCCGACCGCCGCAATCGCGGCGGAGCTGGACGAGCACCAGCACGTCACCGTGGTAGGGAGGACGCGGCGCGCCGACAAGTTCGAGGGCGTCACCACCGCAGCCATTGCCGCATTCAGAGAGCTTGCCGATGTCGTGGTGATCGAGGCAGATGGTGCGCGACACGCGGCGATAAAGGCTCCCGCCGAGCATGAACCCGCAGTGCCGGAATGCACGACGGTGTTTCTTTCCGTCGCCGGGCTCCACGCGCTTGGGTGTCCTCTGGGCGATGTCTGCCACCGTGCGGAACTGGCGGCGCTCCTTACTTGCCAATCCGTGGCGGCAGTCGTGACCGGTGAAACCGTGGCGCGCTTGCTCCTATCCCCGGAGGGTGGGCTGCGGGGAATACCCCCGGAAGCGCGTGCCTGGGCCGTGCTCACCCACCTTGGAGCTGAAAACGGGAAAGAGGCGCACGATATCGCCCGCGTGCTACGGCCTTCCCGATACCAGGGAATCCTCGGGCTCTCTCACGATAGCGTTGCGCTGCTTACCTGACCTCTCCTACAGGAGAAGATCCGGTTCGAGGTACATGATGCTGAGTTGATGCCGCTGTTGAATGTTGGCACACGCGTCACACGATCATCTGTGTCATAATGACAGCGCCCGGCTACGTCGAGAGTAGCCGGCTGTAGCAAGGGAGTAGTCAAATGGCCGATAGCACGACGCCGAGCAGGCCCCAGTCCGGACCGCCCATGGTGACGGAAACGAGCCCCGTTCCGAAGCCTGAGAAGAAGAAGAAAGCGAAAAAGACCAGCCGGAAGAATCAGGGTAAGCCGCGATAAGGCGATCGCGCATAGCCTTGACACGTGGGGAGGCAACCGGGGGCG
>JACDAU010000284.1 GCA_013695265.1 Chloroflexia bacterium | reverse complement strand
GCGTTCTCCAGCACCGTGTGCATCCGTATCGTCGCGCTGATCGGGCTCTGAACGGTGACGGTACCCGAGCCAACACCCCGGCTGTTCTGAATCACGACACTCATTTCCGGGTCCGCCGCCCGCACCCTGCTCTGCCCTGCAAGCAGTCCCTGGACGATGCTCGCCAGGATGCGGGCGAGCTCCGAACCGGTCAACCGGCGCTCGTACTGCCCGGTCTGCCGCAGCGCGGTGGCTGCCTCGTCCAGCAGCGGCAGATCGATTTGCGGATTCGTGTGCATCATCCAGTCCCCTTTTCTCTTCGATGTCTCAGTTCACGACACTTGTTATGTCGTCCTACACGATTGTTGTGTTCGCCCCTGGTCCGCTCGTATTAACGGCGCAACGCACGGCGTCCTACAAAATTTGCAACTGGTCCAATGGCAGTACTGGGAAATGCCGCGCGTCGTGCCGAGGCGCTCCATGAGCTTCAGACCAGACGAGTGGTAGCCCGGTAATTCGGTCAGTTGCACGTCCCCACCAAGACCGTCGCATGCATAAGATCCGCCCCTCGTGTGCACCGTAAAGTCTAGCAGTATGGTGGTCCCGTTGTGTGCAGCCGGGAGCAGCTTCGCGCCGACACGGGACTCACCAGGAGTGGGGAAGCTGATCGACGGCACCCCTCGGCCATACCGTCGGTGGAATCACAAGGCCCGCAAGCATCCAGGCGGTGGACATAGGACGGCGAATACCTCAATTAGTATCCAAATCGGTGATAATCGTGCCAATATCAACTAATCTATCAAAAACTATCATCTTTCTATTGAAATCAGGATCCAGATGTGTTACGGTGATGTCACGGTCAGTCGGGGCCGCACTGCGGTGGGACGGTGAAGGGAGACAGGGTGATGTTTGATCCTGGTTTGATCGAGACGGCTGCGGGTATGGGTGCGGGCAGGTATGAGCAGTTGCTGCGCGACGCGGAGATCCGCCGGATGGTCCGGCAGGCATCGCCCGAGCGGCAGAGCGTCGGTGCGCGCGCGCTGGTGAAGCTTGCCAACGCGCTGATTGCGCTGGGACAGGCACTGCGGTCGCGGCACGCCACGGCGTAACCCGATGTCCGATCTTCTGGCGAATCGGCGGCGGCCGGGCGCGTAGTCCGGTCATTTCTGTGTCCCGAAACGCAGGTGGCGTGCTCTGACTGCTCGCGCGGATCACGCTCGCTCGCGGTTACGTCGCGCTCGAGAGCAATTCGAGGAGGCCGTCCGGGTACAGGGGTGGGCTCCCAGGTCCAAACGCCGTCAACGGCTTCCAGACGACGGTAATCAGGGCGTCGCCCTCACGACCGGTGAGACGCTCCCGACCATACAGCGAAGAGTTCACGAACGAACCGTCGTACACGAGCACGATCTCGTGGCCTGGCTTGCCGTCGTACGTGAAGATGTTCTCCAGCGCGCCCAGGTAGGCGAGGTCGCGCACGGCGGCGCCAAGCTCCTCGTGGATCTCCCGTGCCACTGCATCGATTCCCCGCTCGCCGAACTCGATTCCCCCACCGAGCGGCCGATAGAACGTTTCCCGCTTGGTCGGATCGTAGTTCTCGGAAACCAGGATGCGCCCCTCGTGCCGGAACACGCAGATAGCAAGCGGTCTGATCCTCGGTTTCTTCTTCGCTTTCTTCAATCCTTACCCCCGATTAAAAGTGGCGCGGCCAGATCCTGTAGCTGGGCGCGATACAGGAATCCCCCCGATCCCGCGTTCGTGAGCGCCTGGTGTACTGGCCCGGCGAGCTCCTCCAGGTCCGCCCAACGTGCTGCGGCGATCTCCCTGTCGTCCACCGGGTGTGGCTCGCCCGCGAGGTAGCGCATCTGGAAGACGTGGCTCCACCACACAAGGTGCTCCGATCCCCGCGTGAACCGCACTCGGGCGCGCAGGAGGTATTGTGACGGCTCGACGCGTAGCCCCGTCTCTTCCCACGCCTCCCGCACTGCACCGTCCTCAAACCCCTCTCCCGGAGCGACGCCACCGCTTGGCGTGCGCCACACGCCCGATGGATAACCCCGCTTCTGGATCACCGCGAGCGCGCCATGCTGCGGGATGAGGAGCGTGACGTCGTGTGTGTGCCGCCGTTCCGCGCTGTGGGCAACTAGTCCCCACTCGCGCACCCCCATCGGATACGAGAGATCAGCAGTTGCGGGCGTTCCCCAGGCACTTTCGAGGCAGCGCACAACCTCCGGCGTGACATGCATCGTGTCGTATGCTCTCCATTCAGTATCAGTGGCTTGATTGAGATTGAGTAGCTCATGGGATATGTCGTAGGTTCCCGCCCACAACGACGCAGGCCGGTTCCGCAGGTCGACCGCCGGGGGCAGCCGGAACAACCCACCACCGACCTTCATCGCACCTGTCGCCCCAAGCACCGGAAATCGCTTTGCGGCCTGCGTCACACTTCCCCTATCATACTTGCATCAGACGCTGCAATTGGAGGGGATACCAAGGTGGAAACCGGTTCGGCTATGGCGAATAGAACGTTCATGGCCATCTTCGCACACCCGGACGACGAGTCGTTCGGCACAGCGGGAACGTTCGCGGCGCTCGCCAGGGCGGGCGCGCGCGTTGTACTCGTATGCGCGACGCGCGGGGAGGCTGGGGAGATCTCCGACCCCGCCCTCGCCACACCCGATACCCTCGGGGCGGTACGCGAGCAGGAACTCCGCTGCTCCGCGCAGGCCATCGGCGCCGACTCTCCCATCCTGCTTGGCTATCGCGATTCCGGCATGGCCGGCACCATTGAGAACGAGCACGAGGACGCGTTCGCAACGTTGCGCCCGATGCCGTGACCGCCCAGATCGTGCAGCTCGTCCGCGAGCACCGGCCGGAGGTGCTTATCACATTCGACCCTCGCGGCGGGTATGGGCATCCCGACCACATCGCCGCGCACAAGGCCGCGACGCGCGCGTATCGGGAGGCCGGAAACCCGGAGTGTTTCCCCGAACAGCTTACCGCCGTCCGGACCCACGCACCCGGCATGCTTCTGTACGTCGCCATACCCCGGCCAATTCTGCAAACGCTTGCCGTGAAGATGGAAGCGGCCGGCGCCCCAATGGGGATCCTGGAAAACATCGAGGAGATCGGCACGCCAGAGGAGCAGATCCACATCGAGATTGACATTGCCGCAACGTATGACGCCAAGCTTGCCTCGCTCAACTGCCACGCCACGCAGATCAACAATCAGAGTCCGTGGCGCGTCCTCCCCCCAGAGGATGTGCGCGCTGTCATGGCGCGTGAGTACTTTACGCAGGTGCATCCCGCGCCTGCCGCCTACAGAGCCGGCACCCCGGCAGAAATTTTGCTCGGACGCTGAACGCTTCCCGCAGGATGGCTTCACTCGCGATTACGCCGCTTCAAAGTGACACTGTTCGACCGGAGATTCAGCCGGTACGGTGGACAGACTGATCATCGACCTTGCACCGCCCGCTGCACTGTGGACGTTCGGAGAGGCGATTCTCATGAATCAGCAGTCCAGGCAGGCGTCCTCAACTACCAGCAGATTGCGTCGGTGGAGTCCCAACCCGAAGCGCGATCGTACCTGGCCCAATGAATCGACGGCCTGCAGAAACAGACGCTCAATCCCGATCCCCAGGAGCGGCGCAAGGCAGTCCACGCGCTCTGGCCCTGCAACGTCCAGGCGGAGAATGGGCAGGTGTGGGACCGCCTGATCGCGATGGCGACCGACCACGATGTCCGGGTGCGTGCAGATGTGCTTCGCACGCTCTGTGATGGTTCTCCCCGGTCGCGAGGGGCGGAGATCGCCGGAGCGCTTGAGCAGATGCAGCACGAACCCCGACCCCAGACTACGCCGCAGGGTCCGCCAGATGCTCGCGCACTACCGGGCCGAAGGCAGCCTCAATATTCTGTGAACCACAATCCGCGTGAAAGCTTACAGTTTTCAGTGAGGGCAAGGCACGGAATGTCGCGCCCCTTCATGCCGTTGAGTGTTGACGTC
>JACDAU010000271.1 GCA_013695265.1 Chloroflexia bacterium | reverse complement strand
CGCCTTGCCCAGCCCCTTGTCCACTGCGGCGACCACCCGCTCGCGTAGCTCCATCGAGTATCCTGCCATACCCACCAGTCTGACAGCCGGGACACGATTAGTGAAGGGCGCTGTAGCACCGAAACGTGACGAAGGAGAGGACTTACAATGGCTCGGTCGGTGGCGCACCCGGATTCCTTGCCTGCGACGGTCTGTACTCTTGACTGGGGAGTGGAAGGCGTCGCGGCTGCAATGGCGCGGGGACACGTGATCGTCGTCGTGGACGCCTTGCGCTTCTCCTCCACCATCACCGCCGCCGTGCATGCGGGCGTGCGTGTCCTGCCCGTGGCGGACCGGCAAGAGGCGGAACACCGAGCGATGGAGATCAGCGCCCCAGTTGTCGTGAGCTCACGCGTAGGCTCGCATCCTGACCGACCCACCGACTCCCCGCTCTGGTATGCGCAGCACGGCATGAGAGGAACAAGGGTCGTGTATCCCTCACCAAACGGCGCCCGGCTCGTCGCTCGGGCCCGCGAACACGCGCACGTCTTCGCGGGTGCATTCCTGAACGCCCAGGCGGTCGCCGATGCGGCGGCGCGAGCAGCGCGAGATGCGGGGTTGGGGCTGACGGTCGTAGCGGCGGGCGAGCGGAGCACGGACCACGACCCAAGTCGGCCACTCCGCCTGTTGTTCGCGGTGGAGGATTACCTCGCGGCCGGCGCTATCGCTGCGGCGTCCGGGCTGCACCTGACCGCAGAGGCAGAGGTCGCCGCGACCGCCTTCGAGGCGTCCCGGCCAGCGCTGCATAGATTGGTACGGGAGTCGGTGAGTGGGCGACAACTCGTGTCGCGTGGTCTGGGGAATGAGGTGGATCACTGCGCCGCCGTGGATGCGCTACCCGTGGCGCCGGTACTCACGGATGGACTTCTGATCTCCGCCTCATACTGAAGGGAGCGGCCAGATCTGTCTGAGCGTGCGCGGCATCCGTGCTCATGTCCTGCGGAACACGTCACGTTTATCCAGCAGACTCAGAACGGATAGGTGGCGCATTGCCTCCGATTGTTCGCTGGGCTCAGACGAAGCGACGTACGGTCGATAGGCTCAGCGAGGAGAATATACTCCTCTGAGGCTCATGGGCCGTGGGCGGACGTTTTTTGCGAGCCCCCCTCTCGGTTGCGGGGGCATCATCTTAAGTAACGTGCGAGCAGCAGGTACAGAAGTGCGTCCACACTGCACCTCGTTACGGCGCTTACCCTCGCCGGTTTCTCCCCGCGATCCAGCGCGTGAGAAGGAGCGGTGGGGTGCTGAGAAGTGCCATGAGAATCATTGTGACTGGGATGCAGCAGACGAAGCAGCGTCCTTTCCGTCTGGGCTGTGCGGGATCGTACATGTCTACTCCCTTGCCATGAGTGCTAGGGCACTATCTATCCCGTCTGATGACCTCTGCGGCGCGTCCGCTGCCGCGAGCGGATTGGGGCCATCAGGAGCCGCAGGTCGGGGCGTGTGTTTGACCGCCCCAACCTGCAACGTAGACCTACTGTGAGGACTGCTGGTACTGCTCCCGAAACTCCGGAAAGTACCGCTGCAGATCCTCGGTGGTGCTTTGCGTCGCGGACTGTGTAAGGCCGCTGGTGAGGTTGGTCATCGTTTGCCCCTGACCCTGCTGTACCTCGTTGCGCGCCTTCAGTATCTTCGCGGCCAGCACGGCAATTATTAGCCCGCGCGTCCCGCTCAGGTTCCTGCCAAGGATGTCCGGCAGACGGCTCTCCGCGAACTCGTCCGCCTTCTCGGTAACCGCAGCCACGACACCTGCGCGCAAGGACGTCTGGCCGACAACAGGCTCCAGGTTCTTCTCCAGCACGTCGCGCAGATCGCGACTCACGAACTGCCTGGTCCGCTCGACCGTCGCGGGCACGAGTGCCTGCGTGATGCGGTTTACCTCGTCCTGGTTTGATGAGACAGATGACGGTGACGGCGGGCTGGAAAAGCTCTGCTGTAACTGACTTGCCTGCTGCCGCACGCTCCCCGTGATCTTCGAGACGTGGGGGGCCACGGACGGCTGCGCGAGAATGCCCACACCGGTGGCGACGCCTAGTGCCATCAGCGGGTGCTGCTGAACCTGCCGGGTCGTGGTCGTGCCGAGATTCCGAACGTTCTCGGAGAGGCTGCTGGTCACGGTGGACACCTGCTGGGAGGCCGTGCTTGCCATGCTGCCCGCCGTCTCCGCCACCTGGCTGACCGCGTCACTCGTGGTGCCAGCCACCTGCGAGGCGACATCGGAAGTGGTGTCGGCCACGCTAGATGCGACGACCGCCGTGCTACTCGCGGCTTGCTGGGCGGCGCTGGTCACCGTCTCACCCGCGCTCTGGGCGGCACTCGTGATGGTATCCGTGGTGCTGCTGGCGGCGCCCGCGGCGGAACTACCTGCCTGGGAGAGGGTGCTCGTGGCAGCGTCCGTCGCGCTGCCGGCCTTATCCTTGATCGCGGATGACGAGGAGCCAGTGGCACTTCCCTGACCGCCGGACACCACGCCCTGCAACAACGAGCCCGCGACAAGCGAGACGCCCAGTGCCGCGAGCGGACGCTTTCGCACTTGCTCGCTGATACTTGATGTGACGCTGCTGAGGGTGCTCTGCTCGGCAGGGCTTATCTCCTGCAGCGACGCGGACATCTCCGCGCGGGTCTGAGCTATTTCAGCCTGGATTTGATCTGACGTAGCAGCCATTCTTTGTCCTCCTTGAGACTATTGATGGTCTTTTGCGGGATAATATCCAGATTCTTCAACTGTTTGCTGCCGCGTCCGACGAGCATAACGCCACCGAGTGTGAGCACCCCTCCGGAGAGCAGCGAGGCCAGCCACGGCGGCATGCGCGTGGAGAGCAGCCGGACAATGGCTTGCAACAAGTAGGCCGAGCCGTACACCACAACGATCCCACCCCCTGCGATCATTGCGCTGGAGCGGGCCGCCGGAGTGATCTTCTCAATGGTTTCCCGCTGCGCCAGTGCAAGTTCCTGGCGCAGCAGTTTCATACCGTTCCTCGCCACCCCGGCGAGTTGTGTCATCGAGCTACCACTCGGGTCAGTATCGGGCAGGTTGCCGGTTTCCGGCGTACCCCCTTGCACAGTCTCTAGGAGCCTGAACGTGGATTAAGGGGATCGTCCGTGCCGAGCGCCTCTGGCGAGTCCAAGGTCGTAGACATCACGCTCGTGGCCTCGCCCGTGACCGGATCGACGTCGACCACGAGCACCTCCTCATCTGGGGCGAGGGTATCGGTCGCTCCCAGGGTCGTGTCGTCCGCGTACACATCCGCTACAGGATCGGCGTACAGGGTAGTCGCATCGCTCATCGTGGTATCACCCGTCACGGCGCTGGCATCCATCATGTCGGTGGCCGACACGTCACCCGCCATTGCGTACTCGTCAGTCATTGTCGCCGTGGTCGCCGCGCCATAACCAAGATCGGCGCTCGAACCGTACGTCGCCGTGTCCAGGGTGCTATCCGTGGAACTTCCGGTCTGGCCGGACTGCTGTCCACCCTGGCCCTGCGAGCCAACCCCCGACAACACCGTTGACCGAGCGAGGAACCCGAGACCGAGTCCCACGAGGAGCGAGCGGAGCGGGTGCCTGCGAACGGCCCCGCGCAGGTCGTTCAGCATCACGCTCCCACTCGGGTGCTCAATATACTGTGCCGTCTTGTCGAGCACATTCGCGGTGGTCTGAGCAACAGTCCGCTGGACCGCCGGGGACTGCGGGCTCGCGCCCTTCTCTTGAACCGTCGCGGCTGCGGTTTGGATCCGGTCGGCAAGCGCATTCGATGCCTTGTCGATCTGGGTCGTTACGCCGCTCGTGGCGTCTTGCACCTTGTCGACTGCGGTGCTGGCCGTTTGTGTGACCGTGTCCGTCGCGGTCGAGGCCGCGCTGCTGACCGTGTCGGTAGCGCTCGATGCGGCGCCCGTGACGGTGTCAGCAGCCGTGGATGTCACGCCCTTCGCCTTATCCGTCACACCCGTGCTTCCCTCTTCGGTGTAATAGTCCGTCGCCACCGGAGCGGTGACTGGCCCGCCCATAACGTCGACCGTGGTAAGCGTGCCTTCGAGCACAGCAATGGCATCCGCCTCCCAGTTGGCGATAACCCGGATCTTCTTCCCGCTGCGGGACACGATATCACTGGTCAGGCCGCTCCCGAGCAGCAATTCCTCCGCCGCCTTGGCATCATCCGTGTTGGGGTACTCTCGTACTGTGACGCGCTCCGAACTCATGCTATCCAAACCTCACTTCTTCCTGACTGTCCACCGGTGAAAACCGCGACCGGCCTGCGCGTCGCCCCAGGCTCCTGCCTGGGCAGATAGTATCAAGAGTATGCATACATGGTGCCACGGTTCAGTCTCGTCGATGCAACACGCTCGCGAGATCGAGGGCCGCCACGATGAGCCGCGCGGGGTATAATCCTGCCCTAACCCTGTACGCAAAGGAGCGAGATGATGGTCGAGAGAAGCGCGCTCTACCCGCTGTTGTTTCAGCCGGAGATCAAGGACAAGATATGGGGCGGCCGCAGGCTCGGCGACGTGCTCGGTAAGTCACTGCCGCCCGATGTGCCGATTGGCGAGTCGTGGGAAGTGCACGGCGAAAGCGTAGTCGCGAACGGCGGGCACACGGGGCGGACGCTCGACCAGGTGCGGG
>JACDAU010000216.1 GCA_013695265.1 Chloroflexia bacterium | reverse complement strand
TGCGGCGTTTATCATATGCGCGTGAGTAATGCCGACTGGAAGATCGGCATCTTCCACATTACGGCGTAGCCTCGCTAGACACCGGCGTCTCTGCTGGCGATGGCTCGGTAGCCAGCACCACTGTACCCTCGTTCACCAGACCGTTGCGGAAAAACTGCACGTTTACCCTCTGGCCCGGTCGGTACGCCGCCAAGAGCGAGTTCAGCGTGTGCCGTTCATCCACGGCGCGTCCCTGGATCGAGTAGATAATATCGCGTGGCCGCAGCACCTTGGCGGCGGGAGATCGGGGAAGTACTGCGTTCACAAGCGCCCCGGACTGCTGCGAAAGTCCTTCAGCTTTCGCTAGTTGGGGTGTGATCGTAACGGTGCTGACGCGCAGACTGGCTTGTGGACCGGTCCCCCCACTCAGGATTCGCTTTGCGATGCTCCGCGCAGTTTCAGCTGGCAAAATCAGCGCCCACCCATCCTGTGAGGCGACCTCGCCGACGCTGATGCCGACGACCTCTCCTTTCAGGTTGATGACCGGTCCGCCAATCGCCCCTTCCGGCGCCGCAGCATCGGTGCGGATCAGGTTGTCCACTTCCTGCCGTGTCCCAAGCGTCGCTTTGTGGCTGAGTCCAGCAACGATACCGACGTCGACTGTTCGATCCAGCGTCCGCATGCTGGTGCCAAGCGACACCAGGAAGTCACCGGCTCGCAGCCGAGCGGAGCGGGCAAACACCGGCTGCTGTGGAATCGTAGCACCGACTTGCAGGACAACAAGACCCGTCGCGCTATCTGCCTTGCCCACCACCGTCGCGACCGCGGTGCGCCCATCCGAGAAGACGACCTGGACCTGGTTGGTGTCCACGACCGTGCGGGTTGTCAAAATATGCCCCTCGCGATCAAGCACGACCCCTGTGCCGAGCAAGGCGCGGGTCGAACCCCCAGGAGCGACGGCGGTCGCGGCGTCGGCGCCGACTGCGGTTATTGCAACAGTCACAGGGTCAGCACGCTGGACCGCGAGAGCGGGGCTAGAACTGGTGCCCGAGGAAGCAACCCGCGTTACCGGTCGAGAAATCGACCGTCCCAACAGCAGCGCCGATCCCGCACCGGCGACGGCACCCACAAACAACGAACTCAGGAGAAGTAGAATCACCGTCGTGCGCGTGAACGAGATCTCTGTCCGAGGGGGGGTTGCGTGCGTATTGTGACTATCCATCTTCCCTGAGAATTCTACGAACCCTGCGAACCAGAGAACGATTATCGATCGGACGCGAGAATACATCCACCAGCCCACCACGCGCCATTGCGGCGGCCTCGCCGCGCTCGTGCTCGGCGACTATCCCCATGATCGGCACATTTTTGGTGCGACGATCCTGTCGCAGTGAGCGAATGATCTGCCACGACTTCAGCTTCGGAAGCGCCATATCGAGAAGGACCAGATCCGGCCGTATATCCTGTACTGCCCGAAGCGCCGCGCGGCGGTCAAAGAGCGTGATCGTGTCATACCCGGCGCCCTCCAGGACGCACGTCGCCATCATCTGCGTCTCCCAATGGTTCCCAATTACCACAATCCGCTTCTTCTCCATACCCCAGCGCCTCCTTGTGTAACACCCGAGGTCTCCGAACCACCTAAAGCGAATGTTAAGGCTCCGGGGTTAAGCAGGCGTTACGGTGAGGTTAGAGCTTGGTTAGAAAGCACGGTGCGGAGCGGCAGCCAAACGGTGAAGATGCTGCCGACACCGGGCTGGCTCTCCACGGCGAGCCGTCCGCCATGTGCCGACACGACCCAGCTCGCGATTGACAGTCCCAGCCCGCTGCCTGCTGCGCCGTGCTGGCGACGTTCCGCCCGATAGAAGCGATCGAAAATGTGATGCTGGTCCTCGGGGGTGATGCCCACACCGGTGTCGCGCACTTCGAGCTTTGCCCAGTTGGCCTCGGGATACACGCTAACCATCACCCGTCCGCCAGAGGGAGTGTACTTCAGCGCATTCTCCAACAAGTTGAGAAGGACTTGTTTGAGCTGATCGCTGTCACCATACACCACGACCTGATCCTCTCGTTCCAGCGAGACAGCTACAGTGCTTGACATGGAACGCGCTTGCCGCACCGTCTCCAGCACAAGGGCGTGGAGATCGACGGGTTGCGGTGATGGGGCGCGATGTCCCGCATCTGCCCGCGCCAGCAGCAACAGGTTCGTGACCAGCCGGCTCATCCGTGCCGACTCCCCGCTCACCTGCCGTAGTGCCTCACGCGTCTCCTGTTTCAGCTCGGGGTCAAGGAGTAGCACGTCCACGTTGCCTCGGATCGTGGTTAGCGGCGTTCGTAGCTCATGGGACGCATCCGCGACGAATCGCCGCTGGAGATCGAACGCCTTCTGCAATCGGTCGAGCAGAGAGTTGAAGCTGGAGGCGAGCCGGCTCACCTCATCAACACCGTAGCTCGTTGGCAGCCGCAGATCCAGTCGGTCAGCGCCAATCCGCCTTGAATCCTCGACGATCGCTGAGAAGGG
>JACDAU010000211.1 GCA_013695265.1 Chloroflexia bacterium | reverse complement strand
CGCAGATCGCGGAATCGGTGCGTGAACTCGCCACGAAGATCATCACCGCCCTCGACACCGCAAATGCCACGCAGGGCGTTGTTCACGGCGATTTCTACGACGATCAGGCGTTGGTGGGTGCGGATGGGGTCGTTCTGCTCGACTTCGATGAGGGGCGCTCGGGTGCGGTCTTGCAGGATGTTGGCAACTATCTGGCGCATCTCACGGCCGGCAATGGTGGAGGGCAGCACGACCCCGACGGCATACGCGCGGCGTTCCTCCATGCCTACACCGCGCTTCGGCCCGTGCCGGAGGAGCAGGTGCTTGCGTGGGAGACGGCAGCCCTGCTGAAGCTCGTCAGCGGACCCTTCCGTCGGTTGGAGCCTCGCTGGGACGAGGGGATGGAGCGGCTCGTGCGCCTCGCCGGGCAGCGGCTTCAGGAGTCCGGCATCGGGCGCGCACCGGTCGTGCTGGCGGCCGTCGATCCCATGCTGCCGCAAGTGGCGGACCTGCTGGACATGGACGCTATCTCCGCGCGGCTAGAGAGCGAGGTGTACAAGGAACCTGTTGCGGTGATCGGAGTGGAAGTTGTGCGTCACAAGCCCGGTCGGCGCTGCATCCTTCGGTATGACGTAGAGGTCGGCGCCTCCGGTAACGCGCGCCGAGAGCGACTCTATGGAAAGACGTTTGCGAGCACGCGCGGGCCGCAAGTGTACGAAACGATCTCCTCCATCACCGCGAACCGGGCATGCGGCGCACAGGTCCGGGTGCCCGAGCCCGTGGCGTACTTGCCTGACCTCAAGCTGCTGTTGCAGCGGGAGGCGCCAGGGCAACCGGTCGTCCACGCGCTGTTGCAAGGCGACGACCGCCCGGCACAGCACATAGCCGCTGCCCTCTCTGCCCTCCATACAAGCGGGCTGGAGCTGCGTCGGCGGCACGATAGCACAAAGGAACTGAGGACCCTTGCCGAGCGGGTCGAGCGCCTGGCCGCTACCTGTCCAGATCTCGCACCGCTTGCCCGTCGCTGTCTCACGGCGGTGCATGATGCCGATCCCGGCACGATGCGCTGGCGTTGGCGGCCGGTGCACCGTGACTTCTATCACGACCAGCTACTCTGGGATGGTCAGCGGCTTGCCGTCCTGGACTTCGATGATGCCGCGATGTCGGAGCCTGCCGTCGATGTCGCGAACTTCACGGCGCATCTGACGCTGCTCTCCCTGCAGCAGCCCGAGGCAGCTCCATGCCTCGCCGTGGTTGCGGATGCGTTCGCCGCCTGCTATCGCGCGCACGATGTCGATCTGGATCGCAACCTCCTGCGCGTCCTTGAGGGCGCGACCCTCCTCCGGCTTTCGGAGATACACCTGCTGCGGAACGGTGGTGAGCAGCTTGCGGCCCGGCTCCTGCACGAAGCCAGCTTTCTGCTGGACGTTCGTGTCGATCTGGTTCAGCGCTAGACGCCGGTCTGGCACGGGGCGTTCGGCAGGGCATTCAATTGAGCGCCCGTACGGCGGCCTGTTTCGGTCGCGCGGTCATTTCTGAAAGCGGGATAATGTACGAAACCCGGATATACGCCGTGGCTTTGTCGTGCCTCTACAGGGCCCGAAGGAGAAATCATGCATGCAACCGGATTGCGTATTAGTGCTCGTCTCTCCAGACCATTGCCCGGCGCTCTACCCGACTGAGCAGTGCGAATATGCCCATGATGACCACCATGATGATGACGACGGTCGAGAGCATCAACGCCGCGTTCTGGCTGTTCTGCGCGAAGTTCAACAGATAGCCCAACCCCCGGCTGGACGCCATGTACTCCCCGACGATCGCGCCCGTGAACGCGAACCCAACCGTCAGGCGCAGGCTGGAGAACACGTACGCCGCCACAGACGGCACGTACACATGGCGCAGGATATCGCGCTCGTTCCCGCCAAGAATCCGCACGCGGTCGACGAGGTCGCGGTTCACCTGCCGGATACCGGTGTACACCGAGAAGAAGATCACGACGAACACGAGCAGGAACGCCGCGGCGATCTTCGATTCCAGGCCGATACCCAGCCACAGGATGATCATGGGTGTGACAACGATGCGCGGGACGCTGTTGAGCAGCGTCATCACGGGCTCCACAAACTCGGCGATCCACCGATACCGCGCCGCCAGCCACCCGAGGAGCGATCCCAGGACGAAGCCTATGAGCAGACCCAGAACCGCCGCCTGCAAGGTTGCCACCAGATGCTCCCAGATTCGCCCCCCACTGAACAGCTCGATCAGCGTTTGCCCAATCTCCCTCGGGGAGCTGTAGAAGTACGGGTCTATCGCGCCTGCTTCCACCCCAAGCTGCCACAGCGCGAGCAGAGCGAGGAGCACGAGCCAGCGCGCGACCCCGATGCCGGGGCGAAATGAGCGCGGCCCGCGCTGCGGCGCCCTCGTCCCGGTTTCTGTCGTCGTTCCCAGGGCGGATTCGTTACCGGCCATAGGAGCGGTTGACCTCCTCGTACAACTGGTCCCAGAGATGGCTCGTCACTTCCCCGAAGCGCGGGTTCGCACGAATCGCCAGCAGGTCGCGCGGGCGGGCGATCTCCACCGGGGTCTGCGACTTCACGTGACTCCTCGGCCCGGCGGAAAGCACGACGACCGAATCCGAGAGCGCTGCGGCCTCGTCCAGATCATGGGTGACGAAGACGACCGTTCGCTCGCCCTCGCCCGCCAACTCCAGAAGGTCCATCTCCATCAGGTGGCGGGTTTGCACGTCCAGCGCGGTGAACGGCTCGTCCATCAACAGCATGGGAGGATCGGTGGCGAGCGTCTGCGCTATGGACACGCGCTTGCGCATACCGCCCGAGAGTTGCGCCGGATAGCGATCGCGGAAGTCGAGCAAGTTCACCCGGCGCAGCCACTCCTCGACCGTGTCCCGGACCTCGTCAGCAGGGAGCCGGCGCAGCCGCAGGCCGAGCGCGACGTTGTCATACACCGTGTTCCACGGCAGCAGCGCGTCCTGCTGGAACAGGAAGCCCGCCCGCTCCGGTCGCAGGCCGCGAACGGGTTCGCCGTCTACCAGAACCTGCCCGGTGGTCGGCGCGTCCAGCCCCGCCAGCAGGCGCAACAGCGTGCTTTTGCCGCAGCCCGACGGACCGACGATCGCCGTGAAGGAGCCGGCAGGCACCTCGAAACTCACCGCCTCGATTGCGGTATACGGGACACCGACACGGGTGCGGAAGTCCTTCGAGACGTTCTCGAAGAGTATGCGCGGCGGGGCGGCCACGTTCCGTGCTCGGGTGTCTTGCCGTGTGCTGGAGGTCATGTTACCCCTGCGACTCGATGAACTCGTTCGTAAAGAGGCTGCTCAGGTCTATCTCCTTGCCTTCGTCGATGAGCCCAGCCGCGCGCTGTGCGTCGACCACGCGGCGGACGTTTGCTTCCTCTATGATGCCGTCCCCGGGATACAGGCTCTGCTTGTACCGGTCGAGCGCTTTGGCGAACACTTCCGTATTGCCGCCGGCAACGAGCTCCTCTGGCGCGGCCTTTACTATGTCGGCGCCGGAATGCTCCAGGATCCACGCGTTCGCCCGGACGAGCGCGCGCGCGAGCGCCCGGAGTGTATCAGGCTGCTCCTCGATAACGTCAGGGCGGGTGTTGAGTCCCATGAACTGGTAGGCGCCGCCTAGCGTTTCTGTTGTCTCCTTGAGGTCCATGAAGTTCGCGAGCAACCGTCCGCCCTTCTCGGTCACGAGCGTCAACGCCGGCTCCTGGACCATGCCGGCATCCACCTCGCCGCGCAGCAAAGTGTCGGCGAGGTTGGGGCCGAGCGCCACACTCTCGATCTCCTCAGGATCAATCTTGTTCTTCACTGCCAGGGTTCGGAGCAGCAGGTCGTCGGTCGTGCCCAGGTTCCCGACGCCGACCCGCTTGCCCGCCAGGCCCGCGACCGACGTGATCGCCTCCGCCTGCTCCGGCGCAGTGACGAGGGCGAAGAACGGCAGGCGCGACGTTGAGGCGACCATGCGAACGTCCTTGCCCTCGTCCACGGAGCGCACCACCAGGTCCATGGGAGTGCCCACAAAATCGACACCCTTGGAGAGCAGCGCGGTTATGGCCTGGGTGCCACCCTTCATATAGACCAGGTTCACGTCGTAGCCCGCTTCCTCGAAGTAGCCCTGCTGCTTCGCGACCTCGAACGGCAAGACGCAGAGCACCTGCGAGCAGAACGCGAGATCGAGCTTCTGCAGCTTTCCGCCGTTTTTTCCGGCTTGCACTGTTGCGCCATCTCTTGTGCCGGGAGCAGAAGCCGTCTGGCCGCACGCCGCGAGGAAGCCAGTCAGGACGAACCCCCCCATATACTTGAGCACCTCCCGCCGGGTGAACGGATGGATCTGTATGGCGCTGGCGGAGGGCGCGTCGTCGAGGAGATCGATGCCCTCGTCACACGCGCAAAGCTCGGCGGTCTGTGTCGAAGTGCTGCAACAGTCGGTCATGGCGATGCGTGCTCCTGTAACGATCATCCGAATGGTCTCTGGCAGTCTAGCGGATAGGAAGGTCGAGGCGGTAGTATGACACAACTACGAGGAGGAGCAACAATGAAGGTGAAAGGCTTAGGGTGGCTGGGGATTCGTGCCAGCGAGTTCGAGGAGACCGTGCGCCTGTTCCGGGACACGATGGGGCTGGAGGTCGTCCGGGAGGAGCGCGATGTGACGGGATTCCAGTTTCCGGACGGAACGGGCATGGAGGTGTGGCGCCCGGAGGACACCTTCCATAGCTTCTTTCCGTCAGGACCGGTGGTGGGCTTTTTGGTCGATGACGTGGATGACGCGCGGGCGCGGATGGAAGCTGCGGGAACCGAGTTTCTCGGACCCATTCAGCGTTCGGTGACGGCAAGTTGGAATCATTTTCGTGGCCCCAATGGGAACGTCTACGAGATCATCAGCCACCCCTGACCCGTGAAGGCGCGGAGTTCGGAAAACTTACCCCAAAGGTACTATGGGAGTTTGCTGTATCCAGCTCCCGGGCGGGTTAGTATTGCATGGTATTTTCTTGGCAAGTCATATCAACCCGCATATCGAAAGAGGTTCATAATGCCCCCAGCAGTCGAGTGTACAAGCCCTGACGATGGAATGCAGGCTTCGTGGTCGTTCCAGGAGAACGACTTTGCTGAGGATGAATTGGGACTTCTCCTCGCCCTCGCACCCACGATTCCCTCCTTCGGCGAGTGCTGGCAGTCCTGGAAAGCGGACCAGTCTACTCTCCCTCCGGAGGTCGAGGGATATCTGGACGACCTGGCGGGTTTCGCGCTGAGCCGCTGCCACTGATGCGAACGGCGTCCAGGCACAAGCCCGGACGCCGTTCGACGGTTCCCTGGCATGCTCAACGGTCTACTGCGGGCCAGGCGCTGCCTACGTCCTGCTCACAATCTTACTGTATCCACAGGGAACTGGTGGGCATGCCAGTTTCGGGCGGTAAGTCAGGACGGGCGAGTGATGGATGTGTACTGCACAGAACCTACAGCGGTGAGTAGAAGAAGCGAACCTCCACTCAGCCGTTGACGCGGGGCCAAGTGTAGGGGCGTTCAATTGAACGCCCGCGTAACGCAAACAGCCAAGCCTCTGCCGTCGGGATCAATGCTTACGCCTACCGCAGTAAGTGCGCGGAGGCTTTTCTCCCGTAGTGTTGAATCTCGCAGGGCGACCCTGCACCTGCCCATACCCGCACTGCCTCCCAGGATTCGATCTACTCTACCGGTGTACGTCTTCGATCATCAACTGCTATCTCAATCCGCCCGATAGCCTCTCTCCGGCGACCGCGTCGAAGCGTCTAGCCGGCTCCTTCGGCGTCTCGTGTTCGATCGCGGTGCGGACCTGATTCCGCCCCAGCCTCTTGGCTCGATACAGCGCACCATCGGCGGAACGCAAGAGTGTCCTGCGCGAGGCGCCATCGGCGGGGTAGGTGGCGACGCCGATGCTCACCGTTGTCTGTAACTCGATCTCCAAGTCGACCGCGAACGCATGGTCCGTAACTGCCTGCCGCAGCCGTTCCGCGGACTGCAACGCGGCGTCGGCGTCGGTTTCCGGCAGCAAGACCACGAACTCCTCGCCGCCATACCGGCCCAGGGTATCTATGGAGCGCAGAACAGAAAGGGCGAGCCTTGTGATCTGCTGCAACACGGCATCGCCGACCTCGTGGCCATAGGTGTCGTTGATGTCCTTGAACCGGTCGATGTCGAAGTACAGCAGGGAAAGCGCGTGCCCGAACCGCTCCGCCCGCTCGATCTCGGAATCCATCCGCTCGATCAGCCCTCTGTGGTTTCGCAGTCCTGTCAGCGCATCCGTGGTAGCTTCCCGTGTGAGGAGCACGTGCGCGTGGGCATTTTGCAACGCCGTGGCGGCGTAGTCGGCCACGGCTTCGAGCGTCGTGGCGTCCGTCGCATCGAAGCTGCGCGAGTTGCTCGCGGATACTGCCAGGACGCCCAGCAACTCCTGACCCGCGACGATGGGCACGGCCAGTTCCGGCCGGACCAGAGAAGGCGTGCCATGCCTGGCTTGAGTGCTGTATGACGGCTGATGCGTGGCAGCGGCGCGCGTGACAACATCCGGTACATTCGACGCCATTGGCTCGGCGTCGAATGCGTCCGGAGAGCCGTGCCCGCTCACGGTGGCGACGAGCTCCAGCTTCGCGTCTGTTTCCGTGGGCACGAAGACGGAAACGTCACCAAAGTGGGCACTCGTGTACATCGTGTGCACCAGGGTCCGGTACAATGCTTCCGGGGCGAGGACAGCCGCTATTGCCTTGCCGACATCGTGCACCACTTCGAGTTGTGCGGTGCGCCGGGCCAGGCCGTCGCGCAACTCGCGTATCTCCGTGAGGTCCGCTTCGAGCCGCTGCCGAACACGCTCCCGGGAGACCAACTCTGCGGCCATGATCGTACCTGCCCAGACCGCGGCGATGTAGCTAACCGCCAGAACGACGTGGAACAGAACGGCGCTTGAGGACGAGTCGGGGTCGGCCAGCGGTAGCAGACTCACCAGGGTAATAAGCGCGCCGGCGGCTACCGCTATGGCCCTGGTGTAATAGAGGGCGCAGAAGATGACCATCAGGAAGAAGTACGCGTTAAACGGACTCTTGGAACCACCCGTGAAGTGCACCACCAGCGCCACTATGCCCGCGGAACTGACCGTCATGATCAGGAACAGGTTGCGGTGGAAGCGGTGCCAGGGGAAACGCTTCACCGCCAGAAGACACAGCAGACCGGACAGAGAGAGCACGTTCAGGCTCATCCGCTCGAAGCGGTCGTTCCATCCCGGAACGTTGGCGGCCACTATCACCAAAAGAGTGGACACGGCATAGAGAATCAGGGATGCCTGCCGCAGTCGGTGGTCGAAGCGATCCGATATATTCATCATACGCTCAGCGCGCTTCCCGTGCAGGGTGAAATGCATGCCCGTAGTTCCTCTGTCCAGCGAGAGCCAGCATGGTCGGTAAGGCCTCCGGGG
>JACDAU010000206.1 GCA_013695265.1 Chloroflexia bacterium | reverse complement strand
GCTCCGACGTCCCCCCCCGGCGCAAGTTCATCCAGACCCACGCCCAGAACGCAACCTTGGATATCTAGTCAGGAGACTCAGACTGTAGGTGAGAACGGGAGTGCGAGGCAGTGTTATCTTAGCGCCGTCCACTCATTTTCAGCCCACGGTCACGTCCGGCTCGTAACCGCCCCACCAGTATTCAATCGCGTCGTAGACGTTCACGGTCCGGTGGACAGGATCGTACGCTGCGCTGATCTCAGTCGCTTAAGGCACCGCTTGCCTAAAAAGCAGGGAGCCCGGAGCGAATACTGCCGGACTACCCTGAAGTTCTATCTGCCTGCCCGCTCGGTGGCAGGCTACCGGAATGAGGACGTTCCGATTTTGGTGAAACCCTCAGTCTGGCTCTCTACGAGCCTGACCTGTCAACCTGGAACCTTACCTCCAGGACATTGAGGGCGAGTTGGGGGAGTGTGACCGAATAGAGCTTTGTCATACGACTAGGTCCCTCCTTTCCATACCGTAGTGCAATCTTAATGGAAGCGCACCCCAAGCGCCCCACCTATCAAGGTAGGTTTTGCCGTTGCGCCGAGGCAATTTCCCGCACAGGTGCGATGTATGTTCGCGTTTCCGCGTCCGTCACCCCGCCCATGACCGGGGATCATCCTACGGCGCGCTGCTCATGAGCCGAACGGCTTCACGCTGTGGTCCCGGTACTTCCCGATGAGGTGGTCGATATAGCGGCTGTACCGCTCCGCGAGCGCGGGGCTTTCAAGCAACAGGATGTTCTCTGCGTTCAGCTCCGCGCTGTGAGAGAAGTTGTACGAGCCGGTGATCACGGTGTCGTCCACCACCAGCACCTTGTTGTGCATGAAGTCGTGCGGCGTGTCGGGCTGATACGGCGTGGACTTCTTGCCGATCAGCCCAGCAGCCTCGATGATGTCCTCCACGGCCGTGATCTTCCATCGGTTCTGAGGCACGTCCCGCCACTGGTGCAGCACGCCGCGCATCTGCGTGCCGTCGTATATGCCATCGACCATCACCCGGCCCTCTCGCAGCACATCGGTGAGCGCGGCGAGCAGCGCACCGGAGTTGAGAAGCATGCTGCAGATCCGTACCCGCCGCCGTGCTCTTGCCACGCGCCGGGCAACCTCATAGTCGATCGCAGGGCCGCGCCCCGGTGAGAACAGCAGGCGTGCCCGAAGCATCTCGCCATCGTGCAGGATCTCCACCTCGGGCGTATCAAACCGCCCACTCTTCTCGAAATCCTCCTCGCGCCACATCTCCTCGAAGTTGCGCCGATAATAGCCAGCGATCTCCGCCGATGCTATCTCGACGATGTTGTTCTCCTGCAGAGCGAACGCGTCGTCCGTCATGTTGGTCGATCCCGTCCACACCCGCGCGCCGGGCAGCTCGGCGTCGCGCACAATGTACTTGTGGTGCATCAGCTTCCTGCCGCCGATGCGCCGCCACGGGTGCCCCAGCGACTGGATAAACGCGCCGGTGCCGCCAGGCGCTGGGTCGGTGCCTCGTTCCCAGAGCGGCGCCTCGGGCTTGTCGGCGTCGTACGCGATGCGGATCGAGACCCCCGCGGCGGCCCGCTCTGCGAGCGCCGTAGCGAATATCTCGGATTGCGGCGGCGTGAGGCGCACGTCGTAGAGTGCAAGGTCAAGGCTCCTGGTCGCCCCGGAGAGGTAACCCGCCAGCTTCCGCGCCACGCCCTCGGCGGGCTGCTCGTCCTGCGCGAGGAAGGTCACCGCCAACTCGCTTCGTCCTGTTGTCAATGCGTCCCCGCTGCCTGTCTCGTGCTCTACCGCCATCGTCCGTTCCCCCTCCGTACCAGCGCGTAGTCTATCACGGCTGGACGCTTCGCGCCCCGTGGGATCAATGATCGATCATGGAGGGAACCTATGGCGGTCCTTCGGCGTTATAGGAGACATGATCAGGTGCATTGAACGGCTCACTGGACTCTTACTGCTCGTACTTGTGCTGCTCGCAAACACCCCGCGCCCGGCAGATGCCTGCAGTTGCGCCGAGTCGCCGTCTGTGCCACAGGCGAAGGACGCCGCGACGGCTGTGTTCGCCGGAACGGTAACGACGGCGCCTGGCGGGTTCGGTGGCGTGTTCGGCCTCGGTGACAGCATGACGTTCCGCGTGGAGCGGTCCTGGAAGGGCGTCGACACCGAGCGCGTCGGGCTGAGCGTGCGGCCGGGCGGTGGCGCGGCGTGCGAGTACGAGTTTCGGCAGGGGCAGAGCTACCTGGTGTTCGCCTCGCGGTTGAACGACGACCGAGATGCCGCACTGCGAACGAACACCTGCACGCGAACCGCCCCCCTCGTCGATGC
>JACDAU010000265.1 GCA_013695265.1 Chloroflexia bacterium | reverse complement strand
CGATAACGGTGGTGGCACGCTGCAGATCGCCTGCCTTGCGGGCGCTGCGACTGAGCGCGACCAGATATCGCGTGATATCAGGCGCGAGCTCCGATGCGCGAGTATACGACGTGAGAGCGTCCTGAATGCAGCCTTGCTCCTCTCGCAAGGCGCCCAATTCGTAGTGTGCGTCGGCCAGGGCTGAATCGGTCGCGAGCGCGCGCTGCAGCGAGGCTTCTGCCTCGGCTGGCATCCCGGCCCGGCGCTGTACCAGCGCGGCGTTCAAGAGATACGACGGCAGCCCGTCGCTTAGCTCAACAGCCCAGCGATACTGCTGCAGCGCCTCCAACAGCCTGCCGTTCTCAGAGTATGCCTCGGCGAGCACACCGTGGGTGTCCGCTGTAGCTTCAAGTGATGCCGCAATCTCCAGCGCGCGGATCGCCTGGGCCGACTGCTTAAGCGCGCGATACGCGATTCCCGTGCGCAGATGGTACTGCGCCTGGGCGGGCGCGAGTTCCACCGCACGCTGGAAGTTCTCCAGGGCTGCGGCTGGCCGGTCGGTCTGGAGCATAAGAGCCCCGAGTTCGTTATACGCGTCGGCGTATGATGCATCAAGCTCGATTGCGGTTGTGAGCTCTCGCTCTGCACCGCTCGTCCGGCAGAGCACGCGCAGCACCGCGCCGGCGTTGCGGTGGTAGACCGGCTCGCCCGGGCGCAGGTCTGCGGCGCGACTGTAGTGAACGAGCGCCTCCTCCAACTGCTCCTGCTGCTGAAGCACGGCGCCGAGTTCATTGTGCGCTGCCGCGTACTCGGGGTCACGCTCCAGGGCCGTGCGGAGCTGCGTAGCCGCGGCATCGAGGTCCCCTGATGCGGCGAGGACCGCGCCGAGGCTCGTCCGATACAGTGCGCTTCCTGGAATCAGGTCCGCCGCTTCCTGGAGCTGCTCTTTTGCATCAATCGGGCGTCCCTGCCGCGTGTAAATACCGCCTAACTCGTGCTGGGTAAGCGCACAATCGCCTTTGAGGTCGGCGATGACTTCGCGCAAGCGTGCGGTGGCCAACTCGTATTGCCGATCCAGAGCGAGGCTTATGCCGAGGTGGCGCTTGTACGCCGTGTTCGCGGGTTCGCGCTCAAGCGCCAACTCGAACTCCTGCCGTGCGGCCAAGTGGTCGCCGCGCGTCTGATGCAGGGTGCCAAGCCGGGCGTGCACTTCCGCATTGTCGAGCCCACCCCCGACCGCCCGCCCCAGCTCCAACACGGCTTGATCGTGGTGCCCAAGCTCCGCGAACGCCGTTCCCAGGTAGAGATGCGCGGACACATCCAGCTCGGCTTGCGCGGTTATCCGGCCCCACTCCTCCTTCGGTTCGTTCGCCGCGAGACAGCGGACCGCGAGCCGGACGAGCGCGGGGTTTCGCCCATCACCCATCACAGCCCGAAGCATCGCGCCCCTCTCTGGGTGTAATCCATAGAGCAGGGTCAGAGGTGCGCCCCAGCACTCGCGATCTACCTCCGTGTCGACGTACTCAGTGAGCGAGCCACCCGACTCGACATGGAGAAGCAGTGCGTACGCACTGAAGGTCTCGTCTATTGCCGTGTCGCGGAACCGCACGCAGCGCCGTGCGTCCGTGCCCTCGATCAGCCCCGAGTCGAGCAGCAACTCCAGGTGCGGCTCGGGCGAGACGTCGTCGCCCAGCGCAGCGGTAATCACCGAGCACGCCTGGTCGCGGGAGATTTGCGCCACGCCCTCGGTGCGCATCGAGAAAGCAAGCGCGGCAAGGAGGCGTACGAGGGTGCGGCTCTGTACCGCGTCTCCGCCCCGAGTGCGTCGTCTCCCCTCGACCTGCAGAAGAACCTTTCGGCCGATGCCGAGCAGGAGCTTGCCCGTGGTGCCTGCCGGAACCTTTGCGTCGGTGAGCTCCCGGCGCAGACAGTTGAGTGCCCCGACGGTCGCGGTGAAGCCCCACACACGATCGTCACGCAGGCGCCACTCGCAGTCGGCGCGTTGCACTGTGGCGGTCAGGTACTCGTGCGCCTGTTCCTGGGTCACGGGCTCGATGTGCCGAATCTCGCACTCCTCGAACCAGACGCTGTACATGGGAAACTCATCCTCCCGGCAGCTCAGGAGGAACCGATGCGGCGAGCCCGGCCGGGCGACGGTGCTGGCGATCTCGGCGGCAGTCTCTAGCCGGCGGTCTGCGCGCAATTCGTCGAGGCCATCATAGGCGACGAGCAGGGGATATTCCTCCGCCAAGCGCTCGGCGCAGGCCGACGGTACGCGCACACCCATTCGGGTAAACGACCGATGCAGGAGGTCGGAGAGGTGCAGGCCATCCGCTTCGGCAAGCTCGACGAAGAGCGGAATGCACTGGTCCTCAAGCGAGAGGGAGCGGTCTCCGTCGGGGCGGCCAAAGTGAGCGTCGAGGGAGCGCCTGGCGACAGCGGACACAACGCTCGCTAGCATCGCCGACTTGCCCGATCCGGCTCGCCCGAGAACGACGATCTTGCCCGTGGCATCTAATGCCTCCTGCACGGAGATGCCCGGCACGTTGCTGGTGTCCGCGCGAGCGAGACGCAGCGCAACTCCTGGCAACTCCGTCGACGGGGCCTGTTGCAGCAGCGCCTGCAGGTAGGCGGCTATGTGGTGCGCGTCACCCCCGGCGTCCGTGGGCACGGGGCTGGGATCGGTGCGCCTGATATATGTCGTCATGGGGCCTCCCTGGCGTTTAGAGCCAATCGTCTCAGGCTACTATCCGCGAGGGCGTGTCGAATCTCAATGGGAGGAGCGTAAACAAGTGATAAAGAAGGAAGATGACGCGGATGGGCGAGGCATGGTCGCCGTGCCTCGCCCCGCAACAGGACGGACGCGGGTCAGCGGAACTTTGTTGTGCACGGGAAGCAGGGGCGAAGCAACCAGAGCCAGACGTTCAGATTGCCAATACAAACGAATACTCGAATGCTTCGCTCCTATTTGGTCATCTGGGGGTCGAGCGCATCGCGCAGGCCGTCGCCCAGGAACGTGAACGCGAGCATCGTGAGCGCGATCAGCGTTGCGGGCATCAGCACGAAGACTGGCGCATACGGCGCCTGCGGGAAAGCATCGAACACCATGCTGCCCCATGT
>JACDAU010000185.1 GCA_013695265.1 Chloroflexia bacterium | reverse complement strand
TCGCTGCTCCGGTGACGTGGCATGTTTTCCGTTTCGGTTATACTGCGATCTAACTGCTGCAGCAAACGAAAGGGACGCCGATGCAACCCGCACACACGCACCAGGAAATCGTCGATCGTGTGCTTGATACCGCAGCGGCACGAGGCGCGATGTACGCGGATATCCGAGTCCAGGATCAGGTATCGCAAAGCATACAAACACGCAATGGCGTCGTCGATAACCTGCTCAACGCGAAAGACCGCGGCTTCGGTGTACGCGTGATCGTGGACGGCGCGTGGGGGTTCGCGAGCTCGAGCCTCCTGGAGACGGGTGAGGCCGACCGCATCGCCGCCCTCGCGGTCGAAATCGCGCGAGCGTCCGCCACAGTGCGCAGCGGTACAGCAACGCTTGCTCCCGAAACGCCCGTGGTAGATCGCTACGAGACTCCAGTGGCGATAGATCCGTTCTCGGTGTCCGTTGAGCAGAAGTTGGAACTTTTGATGGCCGCAGACACCGCGATGCGCGCTGTGCGAGGCGTCAAGGTCGCGCTCGGCAGCCTGTACTTTCAGCGCGACGACAAGACGTTCGCCTCGACCGAGGGCGCGTATATCGAACAACGGCTATATGAGAGCGGTTGCGGGATCAACGCCGTAGCCGTCGGCGGGGGCGAGGTGCAGAACCGCTCGTACCCCAATTCCGGCGGACGGCATCAGGTCACGGAGGGCTTTGAGTTCGTGCGGCGTCAGGATCTGCCCGGCAACGCGGGCCGCGTGGCTGAGGAAGCCGTCGCGCTGCTCTCCGCGCCACAGTGCCCGAGCGGCGAGATGACGGTGGTGCTCGACGGCTCGCAGGTCGCCTTGCAGATACACGAGAGCTGTGGGCATCCAGTCGAGCTCGACCGCGTGATGGGAACGGAGGCCGCATTTGCGGGCACCAGCTTCCTCACCCTTGACAAGCTCGGCTCATATCAATATGGATCAGAGCACGTATCGATCATTGCGGACGGCTCGCTCCACGGCGGGCTGGGGACGTTCGGGTACGACGACGAAGGAGTGCCAGCGCAGCGAGTGCCGATTATCGAAAACGGCGTACTCGTCAACTACCTTACTGATCGACAGAGCGCGGCACATCTCGACCAGCGCTCGAACGGGACAGGGAGAGCGTCGAGCTGGGGCCGCATTCCGCTCGTGCGGATGACGAACCTCAGCATCCAGCCGGGCACATGGCGGTTCGAAGATTTGCTCGCCGACACGGGCGATGGCCTGTACATGCAGACGAACCGGAGCTGGAGCATCGACGACCGGCGGCTGAACTTCCAGTTCGGCACCGAGATCGCGTGGGAGATCAAGAACGGGAAGTTGGGCACGATGTACCGCAACCCGACCTACACCGGGATCACCCCCCGGTTCTGGAACGGATGTGACGCCGTCTGCAACGAGGAGAGCTACGTCGTTTGGGGCACCCCGAACTGCGGTAAGGGACAACCCTCGCAAGTCGCGCATGTGGGACACGGCGCGGCACCCGCCCGCTTCCGCAATGTGCGCGTCGGGGTGCTGCGGTAGCAATGACCATTTAGAAGTTATGACGGAGCGGGAGGTCAGATGCGAGGCAGCGACGCGGTTATGCACATCCTCGAACGGGCGATGCGCGGGTCATCTGCGGACGAGACAGAAGCGCTGTACCTCGGCAACGACACACACCTGACGCGGTTCGCGAACAACTACGTCCACCAAAACGTAAGCGAGACGAACGCCCGGCTCGTAGTTCGTACCGTTGTCGACGGCAGGGTTGGCACCGCGTCTACGAACGATCTCGCGCCCGAAAGCGTGAAGCGGACGCTGCAGACCGCCACCAACGCAGCACTCGCGCAGGAGCCTTCGTCCACGTTTCCCGGCCTCGCGCCGAGCGCCGCAGCTTCGGAGCCGGATGTCTATGACGAGGCGACCGCGAACCTCAGCGCCGCAGAACGGGCGGAGGCTGCGGGCGTGCTATGCGAGCGTGCGAACACGGCAGGCTTCAGTGCGGCGGGCACCTACGCCAATGGGGCAGTTGAAATGGGCTACGCGAACTCGAACGACCAGCGGTTGTTTTACAAGCGCACCGAGGCCGAGGTGAGCACGGTGTATCAAGGGCCAACGGCGAGCGGTTACGCGGATCGTCGGGGAACGCGTACGGCCGATCTCGATGTGGAGTCCGTGGCACAGGAGGCGCTCGACCGGACCCAGAGCGCCCAGAATCCGCAGGACATCGAACCTGGCACATACGAGGTGTTGCTTGACCCGTATGCTGTACATGATGTCGCGAACTTCATGGCGACGCTCGGCTTTGGTGCGCGCGCCGTGCAAGAGGGACGCTCGTTCATGGCTGGGCGGATGGGCGAGCCAGTGATGAGCCCCGAGATCACCTTCTGGGACGACGGTTCGGACCCAGCCGGCTACGCCGCGCCTTTTGACTACGAGGGCACGCCGAAGCGTCGCGTGGAACTGGTTACCAACGGCGTGGCGCAGGGCGTCGTGTACGACCGCAGCACGGCGCACAATGACCATACGGAAAGCACGGGCCACGCCGTACCGCCCGGCGGAACGAGTGGGCCACTGCCGCTCAACCTGTTTCTCGCGCCCGGCCAGAAGAGCCACAACGAACTGCTCGCAGGTATCGAGCGCGGGGTGCTGGTGACGCGGTTCTGGTACACGCGCACCGTTCACCCACTCTCCGTCCTGATCACCGGTATGACCCGCGATGGTACGTATCTGATCGAGGATGGGCGCGTGACAAAGCCGGTCCGCAATCTGCGCTTCACGACGAGCTATCTGGAAGCGCTCAACGACGTGCGAGGCGTAGGAAGGGACACCTTCCTCGGCGCCGGTCGGCTTGGGGGAACCCGTGTTCCCGCGCTGCACCTTGGCTCGTTCAACTTCACAGGCGTGACGGAGTTCTAAGCCTCCCTTAGGTCGCTGCCCGGTGGTGGCAAATCTTGGGGCCCTCCGTACGCCTTGACCTCTTTCCCGTACGCCGCTATCATGACTCGTGGTCGTGCTAGATGGGGAGATGGCGATTCCCTGTACCCGTGAACTCGCCAACCGGGGTTGAATTCCCCTTCGCGGCCCAATTCTTTGGAACTGACCCTGTAAAGTGATGTTGATGGTCGGGTCCTACACGGCGAGAAACTGCGAACTCCGCCAGGGCCGGAAGGCAGCAACGGTAAGTAGACCTTCTTGGGTGTTGTGGGGCAGCCTGATCGGAGTCGGCTAGCGGACGTTAAGCCGGAGGGTTGCGGTCAACAAAGGGGTGCACG
>JACDAU010000260.1 GCA_013695265.1 Chloroflexia bacterium | reverse complement strand
GCCACCACCGTTATCGACCGCGCGGGAGACCTCGCACCGTCCTCGGGCGCGGTCCAGGATGAGATGGGCACCCTCGCGCTCGGCCGTGGGGACAGCCCACGCGCGTTGCAGTGCTATCGCGCCGCCGTCTCGCGGGAGCCCGAGAACGCTGGATACCGCACAAACCTGGCCCGCGCGCTGAGACAGGGCGGGAACATCAGCCAGGCGATTGAAGCCGCCTCCGAGGCGGCGCGGCTTGATCCGCAGTTCGCCGCTGCGCAATACGAGCTCGCACTCGCGCTCGCGGCAACAGGCAAGCTTGATGCGGCGCTTGCCCGGCTGCGCACGGCCACTCGGCTGGAGCCCAACGAACCCGCATACACGCTCGATCTGGGACGCCACGCTCGGCTGCGGGGGCGGCTCAACGAGGCGCTCAACGCCCTGCACAGAACGGTGGAACTCAGTCCACACTCTGGCCTCGCCCATATGGAACTGGGCCTGGCGCTGGGTGACACTGGACGCTGGAACGAGGCACTCAGCCATCTGCGCTCCGCGCTGCTCACCGACGACAACAATCCGCGCTTTCGCCGTCACTACGGGGTCGCATGCCTGCGCACTGGCGACCTCGAAGCAGCCGTGACGAACCTCCAGGCAGCCGTCAATCAGCAGCCCGCGAACGCCGGGGCCCAGGCAGACCTCGCGGAAGCTCTCGCGGCATCAAAGCGTACGGAGGATGCGTTGACGGCATTGCACGCTGCGTCGGCCTCGGAACCCGATAACCCCGCGTACATGGTGCGGCTCGCCACGTTGCTCAGGCAGGAAGGCGAGTACCGGACGGCTCAGGAGACGCTAGACCGTGCGCTGGAACTCGACCCCAGTTCCCCAGCGGCGCGCAGCGAGCTCGGCCTCGTGCTGTCGGCACAGGGCCTCGACGAGCGGGGCCTGACCCAGCAGGCGCGCGCCGTGGATATCGAGCCGGATAACGGTCTTTACCACTTCCGCCTCGGATCGGCGTACCTGCGCCAGCGCGCGCAGGCGCAAGCAGTGGACGAGTTGGAGCTCGCCCTGCGCATCGAGCCCGGACACGCAGAGTGGCAGTACGAGCTTGGCCGAGCGCTGAGCAGCCTCGTCCGCCGCGAAGACGCACTCGCCGCCTACCTGAGAGCTGCCGCGCTCGCACCACACTCCGGCCTGTACCACCGTGACGCTGGCGTGACGTACAAGATGCTCGGCCGCTATGATGAGGCATCCGCGCAACTCGAGGAGGCCGTTCACCTGCAACCGGGCATCGCCTCGTGGCACAACGACCTCGGCATCTGCTACGAGCGCCGAGGCTGGCATGATGAGGCACTTCAGGAGTTTGAGGCGGCAATCGGGCTCGACCCCAGGCAGCCAGTGTACATCTGCAACGCGGGCAACGTGCTGCGCCAGCAGGAGCGCTACGAGAAGGCGATCGCGAAGCTCGAAGAGGCAAACGCGCTCAATCCGGAATACGCGGAGCCGTACCACCAAATGGCGATGACGCTCCAGGCACTCGGCCGGCTCGAAGAGGCCCACGAGTATTACGAGCACGCTATAGCGCTCGCACCTGAGACCGGCAAATACCACTACAACCACGGCATGCTCCAACAGCTCCGTGGCCGGGTGGATGAGGCGATGGCGGCGGTGGAAACGGCCGTCCGGTTGCAGGAACAGGCGATGTGGTATCACACGCTCGGCGTCATGCGGCAAGAGCATGGTCCGCTGGTCGAGGCGGTGGCGAGCTTGCGTAGAGCCCGTGACATCGAGCCCGCGAACCCTGGCTATAATCGTGACCTTGCACGGGCGCTGCGCGAGAGCGGCGACCTTGACGGCGCGATGGTATGCGCGCGCGAAGCGCTGAAGCTTGTGCCCGACGACGCGCGGGCGATTGCGGAACTTGCCTCCATTCAGGAGGCCACGGGCGAACTAACCGCCGCTCTTGCCTTGTACAAGCAGGCGTCGATGATCCAGCCCTCAGAGCCCTCGTATCATCGCCACGTCGGAACGGTCTCCCGGCTGCTGGATCGGTCGACGGACGCTGCGGCCTCCCTTGACCGTGCGCTGAAGCTTGCACCCAACGACCCGCGCACCTTGTATGAGATGGGCTTGCTGCACGAGACGCAGGGCCGGTACGAGGAGGCTCACCGGCTCCTCAAGCTGGCCGTGACCCAGTGCCCGCACGAGGCGGCCTACCGCTACATGCTCGGCGTCACAATGCGGAAACTGCGGAGCCACGAGAACCACCTGCGGAACGCACGGCTACTCGCGCAGTCGTCGCATGTGACCTACTCGGCAGCGGCGGCAGAACTGGAGGAGGCGATCAAAATCGAGCCGGGACACGCCGCGTGGCACAACGAGCTCGGCGAGACGTATGTGTTGGACGGGAGCCACGAGGACGCCCTGCGGCAGTTCCGGCAGGCAGCCACACTGGAGCCTGATGTACCCCTCTACCAGTACAACCTGGGCCGCGCGCACAAGCGGCTTCGGGAGTATGACGACGCCGTGCGCGCGCTGCAAATGGCGGTGCGGCTCGACGGCGAGTACGCCGCGGCTTATGCGGACCTCGGCGCAACGTATACCGCGCTCGGCCGAAACGCGGAGGCTCTCCTGAACCACGAACGCGCCCTGCAGATCGAGCCCGCCAACCCCGCGAGCCACCGGCAGACGGGCGCCGCGTATCGCCAGGCCCGGCGCTATCGCGATGCCATCCAGGCGCTCGCCCGCGCAGCCGAGCTAGACGCGCAGGACCCGGAGACCTACAACGAGCTGGGACTCGTGCACCGCGCACAAGGCAAGCACCGCGAAGCGCTCGCGGAGTTCGAGCACGCGCTGAAGCTTGCGCCGGAGCACGCGGGCTTCAATCGAAACGCCGCGATCGCGTACCAGGACCTCAAGCAGCCACGGCAGGCGATCGAGAAGCTGCGCCGTGCGGTTCTGCTGGAGCCGGCGCGCGCTGGATGGCACCACGAACTCGGGGCGCTTCTGGAATCGCAGGGCGACTTGCCCGACGCACTCGCGGAGTATCATGAGGCGGCGACCCTGAATCCCGAAGGCGCGACATACTACTATCGGGCCGCCGAGGTGTATGGGAAGCTGGGCCAGATCGAGCAGGCCGTGGATGCGTTGCGGCGGGCGCTCTGGCTGGAGCCGCGCAACTACGAGTGGCGCTTCCGTCTTGGGCGGCTCCATACGGAGGCCGGGCAGCCCGCACTTGCCGCCGAGGAGTTCGCCCGAGCGTTGGAGCTTGAGCCTGACGCCGCAGAGTCGCACCTGCAACTGGGCCTTTCCCTCGCCGCACTTTCAAAGCCAGAACAGGCAGTGGAACGGCTCGCGGAGGCCGCCCTGCTTGAGCCAGGCAACGTCGAAGTACACACCGCAATGAGTCAGGTGCTGGAAACGCTCGCCCGTCCCGAAGAGGCACTGAGCCACATCGTTCAGGCGCTCCTCCTCGATTCCTCGCTCATCGGCATGTACCGCCGCGCTGGTCGGTTATACATGCAGCTCGGGCGCTCCGAGGAAGCTGCGGCCGCGCTGGAGCGGGCGATCGAGCTCGAGCCTGCGGATGCGGCAACGCACTCAGAACTCGGTCTCGTGTACGAGGCAGAAGAGAAGCTCAAGCTCGCGCTCGGGGAGCAGCGGGAAGCTGTACGCATTGAGCCGGGTACGGCAACGTACGAGCTGCGGGCCGGTTCGTTGTGCCGACAACTACGCTGGTTCGACGAGGCGCGGGCCGCCCTCATGCGCGCACTGGAGATGCGCCCGGAGGAGCCACAGGCGTACAATGAAATGGGCCAGCTATTCGAGGCGGAGGGACGCCCCGAGGAGGCACGAGAGCAGTATGAGGTCGCCGTCCGGCTCGCGCCGAACGAGGCCGAGTACCACCGCAACCTGGGCGTCGTGTACAAACGGCTCAAGCGCTACGATTTGGCCGCGAACGAGCTACGCTATGCGGTCAAGCTCCGGCCCGGTTATGCCGAGGCGTACAAGGAACTGACAACGGTCAGCACGCTCTCGTTCATCACACGCGGTTTCAGCAGGGAGCGAGCGTCGTAAGGAGCAGCGGCCCGCGTAGCGTCGAAGGACGTTCGAAGATGGTGTTGGGGCGTTCAATTGAACACCCCAACGGCCCGGTCTTTGGCGACCGTGGTGCAATACCCTATGGAGGAAGAACCCCAATGATCTTCTCGGACACCATGATAATCGAGGCCATACAGACGGGCCTCGTCCAGTTCGAACCCCCAGTGGACATCCCTGTACAGGTTCAGCCCGCTTCAATCGACTTGCGTCTCGGGGACACCTACCGCGTGTACAATTACGCGCAACATCACCTGATAGACCCCTCCGCGGACGTGGATCTCGACGAGATAAGTGAGTTGGTGCGACAGGATGGCAAGCCGTTCATTCTGCACCCCGGCGCCTTCGTGCTCGGCTCGACGCTGGAGTACGTCCGCATCCCGAACAGCCTGGTCGGTCGGTTGGAGGGTCGAAGCAGCATAGGGCGGCTCGGCGTGATCGTCCACTCGACGGCGGGCTTCATAGACTGTGGTTTTCAGGGGAACATCACCCTGGAGATCAGCAACATCGGGAAGATCCCGGTAGCGCTCCGCACCGGGATGCGCGTCTGCCAACTCACGCTGATGGAAACCGGTCCCGTTGCCCGGCCGTATGGCCCACTTCGCGGCAGCAAGTATCAGGGACAGCGCGAACCGACGCCGAGCCGCCTCAGCAAGGATGTCGAGTTCTCCCCTTCGGTGAAGCCACTGCTCCGGTAAGATCCTACAGGAACCGTCCCGCACGGTGTGAAGCGTGAGCGGTGCGGTTATTCGTTGCCGGAGCGGTTCCGCGACTTGTGCAATCGCCCACGGGTCTTGTAGCATGGAGTGGCCGAGCGCATACGCTCGGCCGGGCTGGCGTGCCCGAATACCAGGCCCGCCTCTCGAAAACGCTGACCTTAGCTATCCCCCGACGGCAGGCGCGGTGGTCCAGGTCACGAGTGCGTCATGTGGCATGATAAAAGCGAACGTACAGGCGCGTTAGCGGCTGCAGATGCAGATCGTTCCAGTCGTTGACGGATGCTTTGGTTCAGCGGATTTGTGTCTGACCCGCAGGCTCAATGGTCGCTGGCTGGGGAATCGCACGACGGCACCAGGCACAGTATCAGGACCGAAGGAGTCACATTGCTACGTAAGGCCAAGTTCGCTCGAACCCCTCCGGGCGTCTCCCTGGTTGTCCTGGTCCTCCTGCTCCTGGTGGCGGCCGGGCTGACGGCGCTAGCCGCGATCCGGGCAAGCAATGACACGCCGAAGGTCGTTATACCGCCAGCAGGCAGTCAGGTCGCGGCTGGAACACCCGGATCAACGTCAGTGTTGCCCGTAGCCTCGAGCGATGGGCTGAAGTTGGAACTCAATCAGGACGGCACCATCGCCCAGATCAGCGACGGCAACCGCGCCTTGCCAAAGCTCGATACCCCCGGTGGGTTCTCAATGCGGCTCGTTGGCGAAGAGCCGAACCTGGTGCCGAATCCCAGCTTGGAGACCGATGAAAACGGTGACCAAGTGCCGGACGGCTGGAGTTTTACGAACGGCACGACTAAGCCGCAACTGATTGACTCAGTTGCGCACTCGGGAAAGCGCTCCGTAACCGTTTCCAATGACAGCGTAGCCATCTCGGGCGCGTTCAGTACTGAGGTCGCGGTGAAGCCTTATCGAAATTACATCGCGGCTGCCTGGTTTCGTAGTGAAAACGTCCTGCCGACCAGTGGATGGTTTGGCAACCCACCAGTCCGAATACCGGACGGTTCTCCGGCACAGATCAAGGTCGAACAATTGACGCGCGGCGGCGAAGTAATCAGCACCTACTACGCCTTCGGCTACACAAACACTGCCAACTGGAACCGGCAGGCCGTCGGGTTCAAGACCTTGGGCGAGACGAGAAAGTTGCGCGTTACCGGTTTGCTTCATAAAGGCTCCGGGAAAGTATGGTTCGACGACCTGTATATCGGTCAGTTGATCTCCGACACCGTGCGGCCCATCACGAGTGCAACGACCGCTGGGGCTGACGGAAAGCTGCATCAGCATGCCAACCTCGCTGACGAGCACCTCACGTTCGACGCAACGTATACCCCCACCAAAGACTACATACGCGTCGATGCGGCGGTGACGGACACGGCAAAACGGGACGCGTTGGACACCGACAAGGCATTTCAGATTACGTACACTCTCCCCGTCGACGCGGTTGGCTGGATGTGGGACGATCACCCGCGAAAGTCGCGGGAAATCACACCGGACGTTCCGTTCAAACTCAACTCCATCCAGGTTCCAGATCCCTCCAGATACCCATTTGCCACGATCCACGATGACAAGTCGGCCCTGACAATCGCGATGCCGCTCAACACACCCCGGTTCGCCAAGTCCCAGTACGACAGCCGCAGCGGACTTACGATGACCTTCGACCTCGGGGTCTCGAAGGCCGCGAAGAAGCTCAAAGGAAAGGCGACGTTCACCTTCCTGCTGTACAAATCGGATCCCGCGTGGGGCATCCGGGCTGCCACGAAGAAGTATTACGACATCCATCCAGAGTCTTTCGTTCGCCGCACCGATCCAAAAAGAGAAGGCTTCTGGTTCGTCCGGCCGCCACTCACGGCGCTGGACGATCCGAAGACGGCGACAGACGAGTCGACGGCCTACGGTCTTGGTTTGAATATGGTGAGTCTCGGAACGGACAGCACCATCGTGCACAAGGTCTGGGGCGGCGACTATCTCAAGTGGGATAATCAACGCAACATCTACACCTCTACCTACAATCACCATTCAGGGTTCTTCGCGCCTCGGTGCCTGCCTGGACAACGCGGGTGTGAAAAGTTGACTTACGAGCAGTCCCTCCAGAAGTTGAGATCGGATGCCGCAAAGCCGACGGAAAACGGGAAGAACACTCGGCTGCGAGATGAGTCTCAGGCGACCTTGATCTCCGCGTCACGTGATCTGAACGGTCGACTCCGATATACGAACTATCAGAATAAGTTTGGAGCATTCAACAAGTATTATCAAAACCCCGATCCTGACCTGTCCGCCGGCATGGACTGGTCGGCGGCAGCCCAGAAGCATCAGATGGAGTACGCTATAAAGCTTGCGCGCGAAGCCGGAGCAAAACTTGAGGCGATTCACTTCGACTCGACCTCCGGCCATCGCCGATGGGGCGAGGATTACAGCCGGGAACACTGGGCTACGGCGGATATCCCGCTGACGTTCAGTTACGAGACGGGCGAGGTAACCGAAAAGATGATCTTCGCGATGTATGAGCATCTGGAGAAGATGGCCGACTTCCTGCACCAGCGCGGTATGCTCCTCACCGCCAACTTCAACGGCAATGAGGTCAATGCCCTGAGCTTCCTGGGCGCGGACCTGATCGACTACTACGGCGTGGAGCAAGGTCTTGAGCAGCGAGTTGGAGCAGTATGGGGTGTGACTGCCGATAGCTTCGGCTTGAACAAGCGCGTGATGGCGTACCAGAAACCCATCAGCACCCTCGATACCGAGATCGGCAACGGCGAGTTCAGCCTGGCACAAATGGAGGCGAAAATACAGCGCAGCCTCTTTTACGGAATCTTCCCAGGCGCTCGCGGACAGACGACAAAGACCGAAGGCTGGTGGTCGGACCAGGGTCTCAGGAAGGTGTACGCCCGATACAGCCCATTGTTGGAGGAACTGGCGGTCGCTGGTTGGGAGCCGATCACGAACGCCCGCTCGTCGAATACGGACGTATGGCTAGAGCGGTTCGGGTACGCCTCGAAACACAACCTGCACCTGACCATTCGCAACGACAGCGAATCAGCCCAGGAATACACGCTCACAGTCGATCTCAATAAGGACGGGCTGCAATCGGTGCGAACACTGACTGCTCAAGAACTGATCGCCGGCGAGACCATCGAGGTTGCGCTAAACTCGGAGCGCACGCAGGCAACGATAGACGGGACGATACCCGCTGGCTCCACCCGAATGGTCCGCTTCGATACCCGATAGAGGGCGCTCGGCGCACGAGGCATTGGGCGTGAAAAATGAACCGGGACTAGGGCCTGTGGGTCCGATACCAACGCTGGACCGCGAGTGACGCGCCCAGTGCTACAATCGAGCCATGGAACCTCAACACGCACGGTCCATTCACCTTCCCTTCGGCCCCGATACCAGCGTCATTCGCGACAGCCTGTATAGCCGCGTGCCGGTCAACGAGCACGTACTGGCGGTGATGGCGACGCCGGAGTATCTTCGCCTCCAACGGGTGAAGCAACTCGGCTGGGTCTTCACCGTTTGGCCGGGCGCGACGCACACCCGATACGAGCACAGCCTGGGGGTGTACCACCTCGCCCGCCGCGCACTCGAATCGCTGCTCGCGCTCGGCGCGTTGCCCACGGCAACCGATGCCGAGTTGCGCGTTTTTCTCGCCGCCGCGCTGCTGCACGACGTGGGACACTACCCGTATTCACACGGCATCGAGGAGTTGGGGCCGCCAGTAGAACCGCACGAGCGAGCCGGAATCCGGCTCATCGACGGGCCAAACCTCTCCGCCACGCTCGAACGGTGGGGAGTGGACCCCTCCGAAGTCGCCCAACTGATGCGACCGGTGGTGGGGCGAGATGCGCCCAGTGGCAACGCGCGAGTGTACCGTGCGCTTCTATCGGGCGCACTCGACGTAGACAAGCTCGACTATCTCCCACGCGATGCCCGCGCGTGCAACGTGCCGTACGGGGGGGTCGATGTTGAGCGCCTGCTGGATTCTCTGCGCGTCCTCGACAGCCCGGACGGTCCGACGCTCGCTCTGACCGAAAAGGGCATAAGCCCACTACACTCGCTCGTGCTCGCCCGGCAGGAGATGTTTGACAACGTATACTGGCACCACACCAATCGCGCCTGCATGGCAATGCTGCTGCGGGCTGTCCAGGACGCGCTCGAAGCCGGCGCGCTCCGCGCGCACGAATTGACCGGCCAGGACGACGCCTCGCTCCTCGTGCTGCTCTCCTCACGCACGATGCCCCCGTCAACCCGCGCCCTCATCGGCTCCCTCTCCGTCAGACGGGTCCACAAGCGTGCGCTTGAGCTGGCGACGCGGTCCGGTCCAGTCTTCGAGAAGGTCGACGCTCTCTTTTACGACCCTGCTGGCCGGAAGCAACTGGAGCTTCGGCTCTGCACGGCGGTTGCCGAAGCGACGGGACTTCACGTCGCAGCGCACGAGCTCCTCCTCGATATCCCGAAACCGGAGAAGTGGGAGGTTGATGTACTGGTTCGCTACGAACGACCACCCGTCGGCATGGAGCGCGTTATGTCGTGGCAGGAAGCCACCGGCATGACCGGAGCGGATCTCGCAGCGTATGAGGCGCACCAGCGGCGCATTCGGCTCGTCACCTCTGCGCGCCTCCGCGACCACGTGTGGGAGCTGCGCGACTCGACTATCATCCCCACCCTTCTCGCAGCCAGCACTCAGGAACGTGGCTAGTGAGACAGGCACCGGCGTGACCCGGCGACCCTGCAGCCCGAACAGTTGCAGGCCCGCCGCCGAGCGATGATGGCGGTCGGCATGGACCGATCCGGCAGCAGACTGCGTTATCATAGAGATAGCAGGACGACATTCCGAGGAGACGTTTGGATGCGGTCTACAGGCAGGGTTGGTCTGATTGGGTGGGCGGCCTCGGTGTTGC
>JACDAU010000143.1 GCA_013695265.1 Chloroflexia bacterium | reverse complement strand
TCCGCAGCCAGCGCGTCGAGCAGGGCGCCAATCCCGCGCTTCGCGGTGCGGTAGTAGTCGGGCACCCACCCTGCCTTCGCCACGCCAAGCGCCCGCACCGCCCGAAGCGCAAACGCACGCTGCGACTCCTCGGCTGTTGGGAGGTTAGTATCATGCCAGCCGGGAAGCACCCGCTCGCGCAGATCGTACACCCGCTGGAAGTTTTCCCGTCGGGCGATCATCAGTTCGCCCGCCAGGAACAGTTGCTCCAGCGCGACCTTCTCCGGCTTGTGGTCCCACCAGCCGGAGGAACGGAAGCCCACGCCTGGAAACTCAGCGGAGCGCAACGGCCCCGCGCTACGGATCCGGTCCAGAACTCGGGCGGGAACCTCCGGTTGCTGCGCTATCCATGCCCGCGCGCGCGCGCCGGGACCGATTGGTTCGAGCATGCCCCGACGGTAGAGCCCATACTCGCCCATCGGCAGAAAGCACAGCGCGTGCGCCCAGTACTCGAATATCGCTCTCTCGGCAAGCAGCTCGTCGAGCCAGCGCGGCTCGTACGTCCCCAGGCGGCTCCAGAGCACGAGATACGGGCTGCGCGCGACGACGCTGATCGTATCAATCTGCAAGACGCCCATTTGTCGGATCGCGGCCAGTACCGCGTCTTTCGTTGTCGGCTGTTCCACCGGGGCGCAGAGTCCCTGCGCCGCGAGCAGCAGCGTCCGCGCGTGTTCCTGAGTCAGCCGCACTCACTATTCCTTTGCCTGGAACACTCCAGCCCAACCAGAATCGATGTTCTGTCCGGGTCGCAAGTAATGCTTTGTCGAGGAGAGTGTGGATCCTTCGCCACGCTTAGGTTGACATCGATGATGGCGATGACCACGGTGGTTGAAAGCACTACTCGCCCACCTGGCCGTCGATGAGCTCGCGCAGGATGTCGGCGTGGCCGTTGTGGCGCGCCGTCTCCTCGATCATGTGTACCATGATCCAGCGCAACGATTGAGGCTGCCTGCTTCGCAGTTCCTCCTCGCCCAGCCCCTCCTCAGCGTCGCGCGCCACATCATCAAGGTTCGCCTTCGCGACGATCCGCCGCGAGATGGCCACTTCCGACTGGTAAAGCGCGAAGATCGCTGTGGAGGTCTCGCTCGGCTTGAAGCGCCAGTCGTCCTCGGCAGGCGGCTCCTCGACTTCCAGCCCGGCGAACACCGACTGAAACCAGCCTCGCTCGACGTACGCAAGGTGCTTTACCAACCCGAGCAGGGTGGTCTCGGACGGAACGAGCCGACGGCGGAGCGCCGCTTCGTCAAGCCCCGACACCTTGTGCAGCAGCGTCGCGCGGTGGTAGTCGAGAAACCCCTCCAGCGTTTCTTTCTCCGGTGCGGCGTGCGGTGGATCCTGGCGTTCGAGGCTCTGCGTTGTCATGTCCGTTACTCCTGACCGTCCTGCATGGACACTACTACAAAAAACGCCTCTCTGTTATGGCCAGCCGTTGGTGGTGGCCGGTCTGTCCCGTGCCCCGGAAGAATTACCCATGGCGCTCGGAGCGTTCGAGATATAGTCGCGGCCATGTGAATGTCAGAACCAGGTACCACGAACGGCGGGACCGATTCTGTTGAGTGGCGAGGCGAAGCAGCGCGTGCCTCGACGCCTCCTGCTGCCGCTCTTCGTGCACGACTCTGGCCACCTCATAAGCGTTGAACGATAGCACTCTCGTGTTCCTTTCACTTACCAATCCACCTACGTTGATCGTAGCACCAAAAGATGGCATAATCAGTCCTAATTGAGCAGAAGCCACGGAGCAGGCAGAAACCCATGTATCACCCCACGGCGCGGGTCCTCGCGGTGCTGGAACTGCTGCAATCGCACGGGCGGATGACGGGCGGTGAACTGGCGCGCCGCCTGGAGGTCCACGTCCGAACTGCGCGCCGATACGTGGAAACGCTCCAGGACCTGGGCATTCCGGTGGAGGCGGAGCGTGGACGGTATGGCGCCTACCGTTTGCGCGCGGGCTACAAATTACCACCGCTCATGTTTTCCGAAGATGAGGTGCTCGCGCTCACACTCGGGCTGCTCGCCGCCCGCAAGCTTGGCTTGGCGGCAGCAGCTCCGGCGGTGGAAAGTGCGCTGGCGAAGGTCGAGCGAGTCCTGCCAGATGGGTTGCGCGAACGGGTTCGGGCGGTGGAGGGGACGCTCGTGATCGGGGTGCGTGGTGCGGCGGTTGCACCCCCAAACGCCGTCGTGGTTGCGCTCAGTTCCGGCGCACGGGATGGACGCCGTGTATGGATGCGGTACAGGTCCTCGATGGGAGAGGAGACGGAGCGCGAATTCGACACGTACGGGCTGGTGTACCGCGATGGACGCTGGTACGCGACCGGGTATTGCCACCTCAGGCGTGGGCAGCGGCTTTTCCGGCTGGATCGAATCGTCGTTGTGGAGCCGCGGGAGGAGCGGTTCGAGCGGCCGGTGGCGTTCGACGCCCTTGCAGAGGTGGAGCGTTCTATTGCGAGTCGACCGGGCGAGTGGGCGATAGAGGTGTTGATCGAGGCGACGCTCGATGAGGCGCGCGCCGCGGTGTCGCCGGTCGTGGCCCTCCTCGCTGCAACGCCGGATGGGGTGCTGCTGTACGGCAACACGAGCGATTTGCCATGGATGGCGCGCTATCTCGCCGGCCTGGGCTTCGCCTTATCGGTTCGCCGGCCGCCGGCGCTTCGCACCGCGCTGCGCGATTACGCCATCCAGATAGCCGGTTTCGCCGAGCGTCCCGGGTGATGACGATCACCGGCGCGCAGTCCCTTATTCGGCTTGACATCCGGTTGACGACCGCCACGGCGTTGCCTGTATTCGCGCGATGCTTCGCAGGACATACGCACCTGCACGCTAGGGGGGACGCCTGCATTGATTGACACCCGGCGGTGGGGTCACATGGCCAGGCGCCCGTCTGCCGAGTCGGGGACCGGCCGGGGACTTCTTGTATCGGCCGCCGCGTCTTTCACGGGGTACTGCGCTCTGCTGGCGCTGTTCCGGGCAAAGAGCTTTGGGCTCATCCCCACCCACGTGCTCGACCGGGCACCCGCCCTCCAGCGTCTCGCGGATGCGGTCACGCCGGACGCACTGCTCACCGCACCTGCGCGGAGCGGGCTGGGCACGGTGAACGCAGTACTGTACGCACTCCTGGTCGTGGGGCTGGTTGCAGCCTGGCTGGGCTGTTTGTGGCTGGTGCGGCGCGGGCGCGGTCCGAGCCTGGGCTGGGTCGTGCTCGGTGCCGTCTGTTTCTGCCTCCCGCTCCTTTGGCTGCCGGGAGTGTTCTCCACCGATCTCGGCCTTTACATGTTCTATGGGCGGATGATCGCGGTCCACGGGGAAAATCCCATCCTCACCGCGCCCATCGAGATCGTTGGCGACCCGGCCGTGGGATGGGCGAACTGGAAGCATCTGCCGTCCGCGTACGGCCCCGTGTGGCTTCTGTTCTCCGGCGCGCTCTCGGCACTGGCGGGCGACGACCTGGTGACGAATATCCTGGTGTACAAATCAGCGGCTATCATGCTTCACTGCCTTACGATCGTTGCCGTCTGGGCGGTGCTTCGGCGGACGCGGCCCGAGGTGGCGGCGTGGGGCGCGATGTTCTACGGGTGGAACCCGCTTGTGCTGTTCGAGACGGTAGGACACGGGCACAACGACGTGATGGTGGCGCTCTTCCTCGCGCTGGCGCTGCTGGCTGTCGCGCGGCGCACGTGGCTGCTCGCGGTGGTGTTTCTCATCACTGGCGCGATGGTGAAGCTGTACGTTCTGGTGTTGCTCCCGCTGCTGGTGCTTGCCTGGCTGCTCGCCTTGCCGGACGCTCGCGCGCGGGGCAGGGCGGCGCTCAGCGCGACGGCGGTCGCGGTGGCCAGCGTGCTTTTGCTGTACGCCCCGCTGGGGGGTGGCGTGGCTCTGCTGCGCAACGTGCGGGATAACCCCGCTGCGACGGAGTACCAGAACTCGCTGTGGCGCCTCCTGGTCGACAAGTTCGTCCAGTCCTTGGCCGGCGCGCCGCCCGGCCTGCTGACCAGTCGCCTCGACGTCGTCCGAAACCTGCTGTTCCTGCTCGCGTTCGTTCTGGTCGCCTCGTGGCTCTGGAAGCGCGGTAGTGTAGCTGCCTTCTGGGGACTGGTTTGGGTCGCGTACTGTGTTTGCGCGGCGTGGATCTGGCCGTGGTACCTCGTGCCGCTGATCATGCTTGCCGCTGTCGCCGGCGCCGGGATCGTGCCCGCGCTCAGCGCAGCACTCACGCTCGGTGGCCTGCTGTACTGGCTCGCCGGACCGACGCGTGGGGACGCTGCTGCCGTGTGGATCTACGAGTATCGATCGGTGCTGCTTTTTGGCCCCGCCGCACTGCTCTTGCTGGGGTACCTGGTTCGGGACCGCGCCGGACGGTTGCTGCGGCGCGGCGGTCCGGCAGTGGGGGTATAGTGACCGGTTGAGGGACCGGCGCCATAAACCGGCCGACCGGCGTCTGGCCGCGCCTGTAAACTACAGCGGCTCGATACGGAAGAGGTGCGCCGGCTCGGCGTGGGGGTCGAGGCGGACGTAGTTGGAAAGCCCCCACCACTCGTAGCGCGCGTTCGTGAGGAGGTCGTAGAGCGCGTAGTGGCTGCCTCCATCCAGGCCAAGCGCCGTGCCGTCGAGGTGCAGCGTCGTCTCCTGCGCGTTGTGCGGGTCAACGTTCACTACCGCGAGCACGCGGTTGCTCCCGTCGTCGCTCATCTTGCTATACGCGATGATGTTCGGGTTTTCGGGGTAGTGAAAGCGCAGGTTGCGGTGTCCTTGTAGTGCCGGGTTGCAGCGCCGCGCCTCGTTCACGCGCTCAATGTAGCCAATGATGTTTCCGGGCGCTTCCCAGTCGCGCACACGGATCTCGTACTTCTCGGAGTCCAGGTACTCCTCGCTGCCGGGGCGCACGGGTACGTTTTCGATCAGCTCGAAACCGCTATAAATGCCGTACGTTGGCGAGAGGGTGGCCGCGAGCATCAGGCGGATCTTGAACGCTGGCCGGCCACCGTGCTGGAGGTACTCATGCAGGATGTCCTGCGTGTTCGTGAAGAAGTTGGGCTGCAAGTACTCCGCCTGCTGGGTCGTCGTCATCTCCCGCAGGAACTCCTCCAGTTCATAGCGATTGTTGCGCCACGTAAAGTAGGTGTACGACTGGGCGAAACCGATCTTCGCCAACTCCTGCAAGCGCTTCGGGCGGGTGAACGCCTCGGACAGAAAGACTACCCCGGGATGTTGCTCGTGGACCCTGGCGATGAGCCACTCCCAGAACGCGAGCGGTTTGGTATGCGGATTATCGACCCGGAAGGTCTCCACGCCGTGGCTCACCCAGTGCAATACAACGCGCAGCAGCTCGTCCCAAAGCGCCCGGTAATCGAGGCACCACATATCAAGCGCGACGATGTCCTCGTACTTCTTTGGCGGGTTCTCCGCGTACTTAATCGTGCCATCCGGGCGTCGGCGGAACCATTCGGGGTGCTCGCGCACGTATGGGTGGTCGGGGGAGCACTGGATCGCGAAGTCCATCGCGATCTCCAGGCCGAGCGCCAGTGCGGCGGCGACGAAGCGGTCGAAGTCGGCCAGCGTGCCCAGGTCGGGGTTGATCGCGTCGTGCCCGCCATGCTCGTTGCCGATGGCCCACGGGCTGCCGGGGTCGTCCGGCTCGGCGACGAGCGCGTTGTTTCGTCCCTTGCGGTTCGTGACGCCGATGGGATGGACGGGCGGCAGGTAGATAACATCGAAGCCCATCGCCTGTACCGCCGGCAGGCGTCGCTCCGCATCCCGGAATGTGCCGTGGACACCCGGTTGCGTGCCCTGTGAGCGCGGGAAGAACTCGTACCACGACCCGAACCGGGCACGTTCGCGCTGCACCATGACCCGGAGCGTGCGGGCGTGCGTCGTGAGGTCGGCGCGCTCCTCGGTCTCGATCATCAGGTGCTCCAGCTCGGGCATGTTCGCCATGTGAAGGGCCGACGCCTGATCGGTCGCACCTTCAATGAGTCCCACGTACCGCTCCAGCGTTGTGGCCACCGAACCGGACGCGCGTGCGGCTGCCTCGCGGACGAGTTGCGCCCCTTCCAGCAGTTCCGAGGCGATGTCGCGACCCGCCGCGAGCTTGCGGCGGACCTCCTCGACCCAGCTCGCCCAGACATCCGTCCACGCTGCGACCGTGTACTCGGCCACGCCCACCACTTTGAGCGGTATGTCGCCGGACCACTCGTCCTCGTTAAACGAGTACACCATAGGGGCGCCCTGCCATTCGCCCCCCTCGGAGCGATAGCGAGCCTCTGCGGCGAGGGTGTCGTGCCCCTCCTTGATAACGTCCGCCGTGATGCGGAGCGTTTCGCCGATAACGCGCTTGATGGCGTATCGGCCGCAGCCCAGGTGAGGGCGTACCTCGGGGATGCTGATGCGGTAAACGTCGTTCATGGAGTCACCTAAGCTCATACGTGGTTCTCATAGCGTCCTGACTTTTTGTACGCTCACGAGCGATCCTCGTTGGGTGGATGCGATGTATCTCGGCCCTCCACGCTGCCCTTCCCGGAAGGATCGAGCTGCAAAAGCTGTCCCTGCTGGAACTTTACGCCAACATCCTCCTGCTCGGCCTGGACCGCGCTCTCAGGAGCCGATCGTGGCGCCTCCTCTCCTTGCGATGCGCAGTCCAGGTCGCTCACAAGGTCGGCCCACGGCTCGGCCGGAAACGGCTTTACGCCCTTCTCGCGCAGCAGGCGGTTGCCTTCGGGAACGTCGCCGGTGTTGCGGACAAACACGGGCGTGTCGGCGTGGCGCAGCGCCTCCACCGCTCCGGACCACGTGCCGCCCTGGGTGGATGAGCTGATGATCAGGGCGTGGTCGGCCAGCGCGTAGATGTACTTGTTGCGGCCCATCGCGCTGCCCCGGTCGAAACCGCTTGCGGGATCGTATGGTGAGACGAGCGCCAGGTTCTCCTCCAGCAGCGCGTCGCGATACTTGCCGGAGAGCGCCGCCCTGGCCAGGCTGTCAGCGAGCACCGCGACCGTGCTGCCACCCGCGCTCAGACATGCGAACGTGGCCTCGCTGTCCACGCCTCGCGCGCCGCCCGAGACGACCTGGACACCCTGTTCGGCGCACGCAGTGGCTGCACGCCGGGTGAAGTCCAACGTCTCTGCGTCCGCGTCCCTGGAGCCTACCATCGCCAAGCCGCCTCGAGCAAGTAGCGCGACATCGCCAGCGCCATACAGCACTGGCGGCGACGACCGGCTGGCTCGGAGACGCCGAGGATACAATTCCTCGTCGCTCCGGCTAATGACCCAGAGGCCTCGATTTGACCACCCCTCAAGCGCCAGTGCCAGCGCACCACCTCGATCCAACAGGGTAAGCAGGCGCGCGGCGGGCACCGGAGGCTCGTCGTTTTCCAGCATGGTCCGCGTGTCAATGCCCAGCAGGTCGGCGGGCCGCTTGCCTGCGTCGAGCAACCACCGCGCCAGGCGCGCGTACTCCGTGGGCGTGAGCGGTGCGATTTCGGTCTGCCTTGCCTTGCCGAGCCGCCCGCATAGTAGCAGCGTGGCTTCTGTGTCCGGGCTCAGCATGTGTGTGCTTAACATTTCCGTAACCACCTCGCGTATCAGCCTCCGGTCCTGGTCGTTTCGCACAGCGCAAGCGGGTACACTGGTCCACTTCCAGCCGCTCGCAGGAGTGCTGCCGTGACGGTGAACGTCCACCGTGAGTCCACCGTGTCATCTACCAGCAGGACTGGTTCCGGGCGCACCTGATCGCGTACCACCGAAAACGCGCCCGCCAGATTGTGCGCCTGCTGGTAGCTATTTTGCATGTCTTTTTGTGGCTGGGTGTCCCGCACCTTCAGAATGCAGGGAACGAACGCCAAGCCCAGTGCCTCCGCGATCCGCCCGGCCAGGTCGGGCACGAGCGTCGGATGCGTGAGCGACGGAACCCACGTGACCCATGTTGGACCCGGCGCTGGCCGCCATCGCTCCCGGATCATCGCCACGGCGGCGGCAACGAGCACCTCATCGAACCGGCCTCCTTGCTTTCCGGCGCGTACCATCTCGCCCCAGCCAGCGTCGCCCCAGATGCATAATGCCCGCCCTGTTTCAGCCCGCAGGTCCGCAGGGATGGTGCCTCCAGTGCCGTCGCCTCGTAGCACATTATACGACCATTGGCGTCGTGGTTGGATGGGGCGGTCGCTACGCCGCAGGAACTGCGTGGCCTGCTCCACCAACGACAGCGGATACGTTTCCGGGACAAGTGGACCACTGCGGCACACCGCGCAGCGGCCACACGGCGCCGGGTGCGCATCGTCCAGCTCACGTGCGAGAAACTGCATCAGGCACTCCCGAGCTTCCACGTACTCCTGCATACGCGCCTGCTCCGCGCGCCGGATAGCGGTCAGGTGGGTCACCTTTTCGGTGTCGGGAACGTAGGGGACAGCTGTCGCGTACCAGCGCGTGCCCTCCTTCGCAACCGGTGCGGGAGCGCGCACGGCCAGTAGCTTCAGCACCTTCTCGATCTGGGAACGAGACAGGTTGATTGCGCGCTCGATCTGCGGCACCGAGAGACCGTCCTCGGCCGTATGCAGCGCGGTCAGCACCTCGTCGACGTGGCCCTCGGGTGGAAAGGCGGTTTCGATGAAGTAGTTCGTGATCTCCGCATCTTCCGCGCCGCTGAGTAGAATCCCATATGCGCTCTCCACGGCCCTGCCCGCGCGTCCCACCTGCTGGTAGTAGTGGACGACGGAGCCGGGGCGCTGGTAATGGATCACGAACCCGAGGTCCGGCTTGTCAAAACCCATCCCCAGAGCAGTGGTTGCGACGAGGGCTTTGAGATCGTTGCCCAGGAGCCGCTGCTCGAGTTCCACGCGCTGCTCTCCGTCCAGTCCGCCCCAGTACGCGTGTGCGTCGATGCCCTGCAGTTGCAGCCACTCGGCAAGGCGCTGTGCGTCCGCGATGGTCAGCGCGTAGATGACGCCGCTGCCCGGCATTGTCGGAACGTGTGCGGCGAGCCACGCCATGCGCTCGGATTGTCCGGGTAGCTGGATCGTTTGCAACTGCAGGCTCTCGCGCATGAGCGACCCGCGCGAGACCGTTATCCCGTGACCAAGTTGCGCCACGACATCCTCGACCACCCGGTCGTTCGCCGTGGCGGTGGTGGTGAGGACGGGCACGGTGCGGGGCACAGCCTGTAAGACGCGGGTGATCCTGAGGTAATCGGGCCGGAAGTCGTGGCCCCAGTCCGAGATGCAGTGTGCCTCGTCCACAACGAAGAGCCCGAGGCGCGCGGTCGCGGGCAGGAGCACTTCCTCCCGAAACGCATCGTTCGCGAGCCGCTCCGGGGAGACGAGCAGCACATCGATCTCGTCCCTCTGGAGAGCCGCCGTAATATCAAGCCACGAGTCGCAGTTGCTCGAGTTGATCGTCGCGGCCCGGATGCCGAGCCGCTCCGCCATCTGGATCTGGTTGCGCATGAGTGATAGCAGCGGGGAGATCAGGAGCGTCGGGCCCGCCCCCTCGTCCCGCAGGAGACGCGTGCTCAGGAAATAGACTATGCTCTTTCCCCAGCCCGTGCGTTGTACGACGAGCAGCCGCTCCCTGCCGAGCACGAGCCGCTCGATGGCATCCCACTGCCCGTCGCGAAACTCCGCCATCGGGTCCGCGAGCGCCCGCCGCAGTACGGTCAGCCCCTTCTGTTTCAAGTCCTCCGCCATAGTCCCCCAGTCTCAAACTGATCGCCCTGGTTGGCGGCCTGATAGTAGCGATTAGCTACCGGCGGTGTCAACGCGGCTCGTCCACTTCGCTATGATGGCGGCGAATAGCCGAGAGGCGTGGATCGGGAGAGGAGGCAGGCAAATGCAGGGAGTGATACTACCAGGCGAGCGGCGGGTGGAGTTCCGGGAAACACCCGTGCCGGAGCCGGGGCACGGCCAGGTGCTCGTGCAGATGCGCGCGTCTGGCCTGTGCGGCAGCGACCTGCGGGCAATCTATCGCGAGCATACGGGAGTTGGCGCGGAACGGTACCAAAACGTCATCGCGGGCCACGAGCCGTGCGGCGAGGTTGCGGCGGTCGGGCCGGGGGTGCAGGCGTTTCAGCGCGGTGACCGGGTGGTGCTATACCACATCGTGGGCTGCGGGGTATGCCGGTTCTGCCGCAGTGGCTTCATGATCAACTGCTCCGCGCCAGCATCAAAGCGCGCTGCGTACGGCTGGCAGCGCGACGGTGGACACGCCCCCTTTTTGCTCGCGGAGGAGCGCACACTGGTTCGCCTGCCCGACGAGCTGTCGTATGTGGACGGCGCGCTCGTCGCGTGCGGCTTCGGCACCGCGTATCAGAGCATCCTGCGCGTTGGGGTCTCGGGGCGCGACCGCACGCTCGTCGTTGGGCTTGGTCCCGTCGGCCTGGGCGCGGTGATGCTTGCCGCCGCGTCGGGCGCGGAGGTGATCGGCGTTGATCTCGTGCAGGATCGACTGGATCTCGCCCGGCAGGCCGGCGCCGCGCACACGGTCGAGGCCGGGGACCACGCCGAGTCCCAGATCATGGCGCTGACTGACGGCCACGGGGTGGAGACCGCGATTGACTGCTCGGGCAGCGGCGCTGGTCGTCACCTCTGTTTGGATGCGGCGCGCGAGTGGGGCCGCGTGGCGTTTGTTGGCGAGGGCGGGACGGTCACGTTCGAGCCGAGCCCACTGCTGCTGCACAAGCAGCTCACCCTGCACGGTTCGTGGGTGTGTGGCCTCGTGGAGATGGAGCAGCTCGTGGAGTGGCTCGCGCGCAAGAACCTCCACCCAGAGACGACCGTAACCCATCGTTTCGGGTTGGAACAGGCGGCGGAGGCGTACGCGCTCTTCGACCGTGGACAGACCGGCAAGGTGGTGCTGGAGTGGACTTAAAGGGCAAGCCGGTTGCGGCACTCGGCAGCGTGGGGGATTCGAGCCGGGTGGAGGCGTCACCAAGCGATGGTGAACGGGACGGACTACTGGCACTGGCCGGAACTTGGGCTGACATTCTCAGTGACGAGCAGATTGATGCCATGGTTGAGCACATTTATTCCGAGAGAGAGCGCGATCTTGGGCATCCGGTCGATCTGGGCGACTAACGCATCGTCAGCATCGGAAAATCGTCTAGCCGTGGTATCATAGGTCATATTGACCTGTACTCGACGCTCGGGAGGCAAGGGTGGCAAAGAAGATAGGTTCAGCAGACGCGAAGGCACACTTTGCAGAGCTTGTGTCAAGGGTTGAATATCGGGGAGAACGAGTCATTATCGAGCGTCGAGGCAAGCCGGTGGCGGCGCTCGTATCGGTGGAAGACCTTCAGAGGCTGCGCAGCCCGCAAGAAGGACAACCAGAAGCGGTACCACAACAGCCGCTGGCGCTTGAAGGCATTTGGGCCGAGGTGGGTGACGAAGAGATCGACGCCATGGTTGAGCACATCTACGCCACGAGAGAGCGCGACCTGGGTCGACCGGTCAGCATCAAGGACTGATGTATCTCATTGACACCGACATCCTCAGCAACCTGATCAAGCGGTCCAAATCAGCCGTACTTATAGCGAAGCTGAGGCAAATCCCGCGTGAACAGCGGTTCACTTCAAGTATTACGATCGGCGAACTCATATACGCTGTGCATAGACTACCAGGACAGACGGAGAAGTGGCTTGAGAGTTTCGCCCTCAGTTACCCGCAGGATATGACGGTCCTCCCGTTCGACGAGGCAGCAGCCCGGCGATACGGCGAGCTGCGGGCAACCCTGGAACGGCTCGGAACCCCGATCGGCGATGCAGATACGCGCATCGCGGCGATCGCGCTGGCTCGGCGTCTCATTATGATCACGGGCAATGTTCGACATTTCGGGCGAGTGCCCAATCTCCACGTCGAAAACTGGCTGGCATGAGAGCGAGAAGCCGCAGATGATGACCACCGCAGAAGCCCTGTATATCCTCGGCGTGCGCGACGACACGCTGGCGCAGAAGGAGCGCGACGCGCTCGACCGCGACGGCTACCTCCCGCTGCCCGGCATCCTTGATCAGGAGCAGGTCGCGCACCTCACGCAAGTACTCGAAGATCTGCTTGTGGCGGAAGGGGAGAACGCGGGACAGGAGGTCCATCAGGAGGCGGGCGCCGCGCGGCTCTCGGACCTCGTCAACAAGCACCCGTCGTTCGAGGTGTGCTTCGCCCACCTGCGTGTGCTCGCCGCGATCGCGCACGTACTTGGTGGCGATCTGAAGCTCTCCTCCTTGAACAGCCGCGCCGCGTTGCCCGGTCAGGGCGCGCAAGCGCTGCACGCCGACTGGAGCGGACCCGTGCCGCCCGGTGAGTATCAGGTGTGCAATTCCATCTGGCTGCTTGACCCGTTCACGGAGGAGAACGGCGCGACGCGCGTGGTCCCTGGCTCGCACCGCTCGGGCATCATCCCGCGCGACGAGATGCCCGATCCGAGCGCGCCACACCCGCAGGAGGTGCTGCTGCTTGCGCCCGCAGGCACGGTGGTGATCTTCAACTCGCACACGTGGCACGGCGGCACTTTGAACAAAGGTGTCACGCCACGCCGGGCGCTGCATGCCTACTTTTGTCGGCGCGGCCAGCCTCAGCAGCTCGATCAGCGCCGCCACATCAGGCCCGAAACGTGCGCTCGCCTGAGCCAGGCGGCGCGCCATATCCTCGACGCGTAGGCGCCCATTTCTCCGGGGCGGGCGGCACTCTTCGTGCGTCGCAGCCCCGAGCGGTAGTTCTCGCGAGCTCCGGCCAATAGAACATACGAGGCTCCATGGATCGTCAGCCTAGCCGCACGAGTATCTATCACGACCTGCTCGACGCCTTTGCGCAGGAGGGGTGTCCCGTTTGCCGCCTCGCACTCGGGAACGTCCGGGGGTACCTCGTCTCGATCTCGCGCGAGGGCGGCCTGACGGACCTCGAGATCCGCACACGGCTCCGCGAATCGCACGCCTTCTGCGCGGGGCATGCCCATCAGTGGCTGGAAAGCCAGCACCTGCTCGGCACCGCGATCCTCTACGAAGATCTGCTCGACCATCTCACCGGAGAGCTCAAGGCGCTCCGATACCGAAAACGCGGCTTCCTCGCCGGCGCTGCGCCGCTGCTGGGTGGTGGCCGGAAGGTTGACGCCCTGGAACCACACCGCTCGTGTCCGGCGTGCGAGGTGCTTACTCGGGCGGAGGAGAGGGGCATTGACGTGTTCCTGGAGCATCTGCGGGAGGATGGATTCCGCGAGGAGTACGCGCAATCGGGCGGGGTGTGCCTTCCCCATTGCCAAACTGCGCTCGCGGCAGCACCAGACGAGCCCACCTTCCGAACGCTGATTGAGGTCGCGATCGCGCGAAACGAGGCCCTCGTCACGCACCTCCGGGAGATCATACGCCTTCATGACTACCGCTACAACCGCGAACCTTCGGGAGACGAGCGCGGCGCGGACGCTCGCGCTGTGTGCCACGTCGTCGGTGAGCCGGGCTTGCGTGGGCTGGGGCGGGACCCGTAGCGAGCGTCGTTTGACAGGCCTGGGAGTGGCAGGTATCATCAGGCTCCCGGAACGTCACCTGGGCGCAACGGGCACAAAATGCCATCCACGGATCGAGAGGAAGCAACATGGCGTATGCATCGCTCATTGGCGCGAGGGTAAAGCGCAAGGAAGACCCCCGGCTCATCACTGGCAACGCAACCTACGTCGGCGACTTGAGGCTGCCGGGCATGCAGTACGTGTCGATTGTCCGCAGCCCATACGCGCACGCCAACATCCGAGGTATCAACACCACCGCCGCATCGGGGATGCCGGGGGTGCTCGCGGTTGTGACGGGCGAGGACCTCCTACCGCTATACGGGCCGATGCCGATGGCGAGTTCCGGCGAGGGCGAGTCCGTGCACGATGAGCGCGACGTTGGCCACACCCACTACGCGCTGTCCGTCGAACGGGTGCGGCACGTCGGCGAGGCGGTCGCGGCCGTGATCGCTGGCACGCAGGCGCAGGCGGACGACGCCTCAGCGGAAGTGACCGTGGAC
>JACDAU010000130.1 GCA_013695265.1 Chloroflexia bacterium | reverse complement strand
ATGTAGTAGAAGATATCGTCGAAGTTGATCTCGTTCAGCATCCCGCCGCCGCCCCACTGCGGCATCGGGCGCTTCTCGAAGTACTTGAGTGCCTTGAGCCGGAACTCGAGCATCCACTCGGGCTCGTTCTTCATCTTCGAGATCTCGGTAACGACCTCGGCGGAAAGCCCTCGCTTGCTCTTGAACAGGGGCGCCTCGTCGTCGTGGAACCCGTACTGATACTGGTCCTCGGAGGTCGTGAGCTGCTGCTCGGTAATGGCCATTGTCTGCCTCCCTGTGTGTTGGGTTTGAAACCTTACGCTGGGACCGCGAACTCGTCGCGCACCCAGTCATAACCTCGGCTCTCGAGCTCAAGCGCCAGCTCCGGCCCGCCGGAGGTTACGATACGGCCGTCCATCAGCACGTGAACGTAGTCCGGCTTGATGTAGTTCAACAACCGCTGGTAGTGCGTGATGACCAGCACCGTCATGTCGTCGCCCTTGAGCGCGTTCACGCCGTCGCTCACGACCCGCAGCGCGTCAATGTCGAGGCCGGAATCCGTCTCGTCCATAATCGCCAGCTTCGGCTCGAGCATCGCCATTTGCAAGATCTCCGCCCGCTTCTTCTCACCACCGGAGAACCCCTCGTTGAGGTAGCGACCCATAAATGAGCGGTCCATCTTCAGTGTGGCCATCTGTTCCGTGAGCTTCTTGCGAAAGTCCGGCACTCGCAGGTTGTCCTCGCCGCGTGCTCGGCGCACGGAGTTGACGGCGGATCGCAGAAAGTTCGCCATACTCACGCCGGGGATGCTCATCGGGTACTGGAAGGCGAGAAAGACGCCCGCTTGCGCGCGCTCATCCGGCCCCATCTCCAGAATATCCCGTCCCTCGAACAACACCTCACCCGCAGTGACCTTATAGGAGGGGTGACCGGCGAGGGCGTAGCTCAGGGTGCTCTTGCCGGACCCGTTCGGCCCCATGATCGCGTGGACTTTGCCCTGCTCAAGCTCAAGGTCAAGCCCCTTGAGAATCTCCTTGTCCTCGACGTTTACGTGCAGGTTGCGAATAACTAGAATCTTTTCCATAACAGCGATCTCCTGAACCTCCTTATCCCCGCGACGGCGGGTTGAATCTCTCACTTTGCCTTACCGCCGACTGCCGATCAGTTGCAGCGGCAGTGCGCGACTGGCACCGGTCATTGCTACTTGCGGGACCAGCTCCGACAGCAGTGTCGAATCCAGCACCCCGGCCAGCGCATCCCGAATCCGCGTCCAGAGAAGTTGTGCGGAACAGTACTCCCCGCGGACGCAGGTCGCGTGCGCATCGTCCTCGGGCGCGCACACCATCGGCATGATCGGCCCTTCGAGCGAGCGGACGACCTCGCCCATAGTGATAAGCGACGGATCGCGGGTCAACTCGTACCCACCCCGGACGCCACGATGGCTGCGGATGAGCCCGTCACGCCGCAACGGGGCCGTGAGTTGCTCCATGTACGCCAGCGGCAACTCCTCGATCTCGGCCACCTTCGTCAGCGGCAGCGGCCCGCGCGGATACTGCCGGGCCAGGAGCACCATCAATCGGACCCCATACTCCGCCCTGGTTGAAAAGAGTGCCTTCTCCTTAATCGCCAATCCCGACCTCCTTGGTCGGGTTTAGTATACCACAGGCGCGCGGCTTGATGGCACACCAAAACCTATGCCAAACCGAGCCACAGGCCCATCTGGACGCGGTCTTCGTACATACCATCCTGCTTGTACGCGCGGAGACCGACCCCTTCGTGCTGCCACCCCAGGCTCTCATAGACGTGGATGGCGCGCGCATTCGTGGAGCGCACGTGCAACTCCAGCTTCTCGATCCCTAGCTCGCGCGCCGCGCGGGTAATCTCTTGCAACAGCGCCCTCCCAAGCCCAGCGTCGCGCCAGCCAGCGCGAACTCCTGTGCCGAGTGTGGCGGTGTGGCGGGTCAGCGCGACGTTCGTACGGGCCAGATCAGCCCAGGCGACGAGCGCCCCCTCCGGCGCCTCGGTCACGAGCATCGTGCCACCAGTGCGATGAAGGGCGCGGATCCACTCTCGCTGTCCCTCAACTCCCCAGTACGCTTCCGTATTCAGCAGATAAACCCGCTCGCGCGCGACGGCATCAATGAGCACCAATACGCCAAACGCATCGCATTCGGTCGCGGTGCGGATCGTGACCTCGCGACCGTCGTCCAGCGTCAGGCTGTGATCCACTCGATCAGGAGGCGGTGGGGACGGCGACGGGGGTGAGCTTCAGCACGTCGTTCAGGCTGCCGCTGCGCAGCCCCGCGAGGTCGAGGGAGACGTACAGGAAGCCAGCATCCTTGAGG
>JACDAU010000021.1 GCA_013695265.1 Chloroflexia bacterium | reverse complement strand
GGCCACGAGCACGTCCTGCATGGTCACCAGCGTCCCGTTTGGCAGGCCCACCAACCTTCCCTTCCCGGCTCGTTGTGTGCGCTCCATCCTACGAACTGGCACTGGTATATTTCGAGATCGCGTAGGTCCAGAACCAGCGCGAAACCCCGAGCAGCAGCAGGGCGACCACACCCGCGCCCAACACGCTCTCGATAGTCCATCGCCCGATAATCGCCTCTGCGGGCACCGTCGTCACGAACGCGACGGGAACGAGGAACGTAAACATCAGGCGCACCCAGCCGGGCAGCGCAGCAACCGGAAACTGCCCGGCGCGAAAGAGCCCGTTGAAAAGCTCCGTCACGTTGCCCACCTTCACGAACCAGAACGCGGTCGTCGAGAGCATGAACCACACCGCGTACACGATCATCAACGCGGTGGCGATCAGGCACAGGCCGAGCAGGACGCCCGTGCCGGAGGTTCCCTTCAGCCCGCTCGCCGCCCAGACCACCAGCCCGGCGCCGACGAGCGCGTCGGTTAGCCGGAAGACGTTGATGTTGCGTGATGAGATCAGGAACTGCGCGTCCACCGGTTTGAGCAGGTTGAAGTCCATCGTGCCCTGCCGTACCTCCTCGCCAATCTTGTTGAGGTTCGGGTACAGAAACGCGCCGATATAGCCCTGCACCAGCGTGAACAGTCCGACCACCACGATGCTTTCCCGGTAGCTCCAGCCGCCGAGCGCGACGCCATCGCTGTATAGGATCGTGATGCCGAGCAGCGTGCCGCCCGCCAGGAGCACGGAGCCGAACAAGTTCACGGCGAAGTTCACCCGGTACTCCAACTGCGCGCTGATGCTCGCGCGCACGAAGATGCCGAGCACGCGGAAGTAGCGCCTGGCCTTCACGCCCCGACCGCCCCGTAGCGCGCGAGCCCACGGCGCCATAGTGCCAGCCGCAGCGCGTAAAATGCGGCGGCCCACAGTAGCTGAACGCCGAGCACGCGGACGATCTCCATTCCCTGCGCCTCGCCGGTGAGCACGCGGACCGGGTAGTACACCAGATACGGGAACGGCGTCCACTCGATGAAGGCGCGCAGCGCAGGGGGATAGAACTCGAGCGGCGCGAACGCCCCCGTCAGAAATGCAGCGGCGACGAAGTAGAAGTCATCGATGGCGGTGGCCTGGTCGAACCAGAAGGCGAGTATCCCGATACAGTACGAGATCAGGAAGCGAGTGCAGAAGGCGATTGATACGGATACGGCGTACAGCAGGACGTGCCCGGCGTCCGGCGTGAGGCGCGTCCCCGGCACAATGAACAGTCCAGCGACAATAATCAGCAGCATGAAGGGCAGTCGCACGAGCCGCTCGGAGTAATGCCCTGCAAAGTGCTCCCACATAGGGTCCATTGGGCGCAGCAGCTTCGGACTCAGGTGTCCCTGGCGTATCTGATAGTCAAGCTCCCACGCCACCCAGGCGACGATGAGCTGCTGCGTGATCCATGCCGCGAGAAAGTACGCCGCGAACTGTTGCTCGTTGAACCCGCCGGTTTCGCCGCCCGCCGCGCGTGCCTTGCCGATCCACACCGCCATCATGATCAGCGGGATCGCGCCGGACAGCATCCAGATAATGATCTCGGCTCGGTAGGCCGACATGTGCGCGAACCACACGCTGAACAGCACCCACGCTTTGTTCAGCCGCGCCCTCATCGCGTGGCCGACTCCACCTCGACGCTAGCGGCGGCAGGGGCCGTCCGGTTGGCGCCCGCGAAGAGCGTGCCAATCACGCCCTCGATTGGCGGATCCTCGATCGTCACGTCCGCGACCGGCAGCTCGGCAAGCATCCGCGCCGCTAGCCGACTCGTCGCATGGCGGGGCACGAGCACGTTCGCGAAGAGTCCCTCACGCGATGTCAGGGCGCCGTACTGAGCGAGCCGCTCGTCGGACACGTTTTCCGAGAGTTCCAGCCGGACGGTCTTGCCGGGCGCGGCCTCCTCCACGAGCGCGGACAGATCGCCATCGAACACGATGCGCCCTTTGTCGATTACGATAATGCGCTTGCAGAGGGCCGTTACGTCCGCCATGTAGTGGCTCGTCAGGATAACGGTCGCGTTGAAGCGGCGGTTGTACTCAGCGACGAACTCGCGGATGCGCACCTGCATATTCACGTCGAGCCCGATCGTTGGCTCGTCGAGGAAGAGCACGCGTGGGCGGTGGAGCAACGCGGCAGCCAGCTCGCACTTCATCCGTTCGCCGAGGCTGAGCTTGCGGACCTGCTTCTTGAGAATCCCCTCCAGCTCCAGGATCTCGCTGAACTCGCGCATCGTTGCCCGGTACTCGTCGTTCGAGATCTCGTAGATCGCCTGGTTCACCAGGAAGCTGTCCAGGGCCGGCAAGTCCCACAGGAGCTGCTGCTTTTGCCCCATCACCAGCGTGATGTTCTTCAGGAACGCCGTGCGGCGCTCCTTCGGCGTATGGCCGCTCACCCGCACAAACCCATCCGTTGGGTGCAGGAGACCCGCGAGCATCTTCAGCGCGGTCGTCTTGCCCGCGCCGTTTGGCCCGAGGAACCCGACCATCTGTCCTGCGTCTATCTCGAAGCTCACGCGATCCACGGCGTGGACGAGCGTTTTCTTGCGGCGGACGAACGAGGCGAGCGAGCCGCGCAGACCCGGCTCCTTCTCGTGGACGGTGTAGACCTTTTCGAGGTCGAGCACCTGGATGGCGGGCGGTGCGGGCTGGTTGG
>JACDAU010000053.1 GCA_013695265.1 Chloroflexia bacterium | reverse complement strand
CCAATCACCGAGCGAGAGATCCATGTGCTATATGAACATTGGGGCCGCTGGAAGTACCTCGGCTACTGGTTTGACCGATAGTCGATGGCACACGTTATAATAGACCGCTCGGAACTCCCGAGCACTGACAGGCAAGCCGCTCGACCGGGCGGTGATGCTCCTGGAGCCGGAAGGGACTGACTGCAGGGAGGCCCGAAGTTGATGAACATGACGCCCGAGGCGGAAAGCGTGCCGCGCGGATCGTCGCTCGACGAGCAATACACCAGGGTCGACGCGAAGCCGCAATCAATGTATGGTGTAGTCCTCGGTCTGCCCGAGGAGTTTTACGACGAGATCGCGAGCAAGCGGGAACGCTTCTGTCCCTCCGCGGCAAAGCGAATCTTTCCCCATGTCACTCTGCGCGCACCCTTCGCGACGAAGGATCCAAAAGGACTCGTGCACATCATCGAGGACGTGGCGCTACGATACCTGCCCGTGCAGCTCCAGGCCGAGGGTCTGGGATCGTTCGTCGGGCCGCGGAACAACGTCCTCTACGCCAAGGTGAAGCGCTCCGACCGGCTTATGCGCCTGCACGAGGCGGTGGTCCACGCGCTACCAGACGTGCGAGACGTGTTCCCCGACGCGCCGGCGCATCAGTTCGAGAACTGGGTGCCGCATATTACGATCGCGGACGGGATTACCATCGAGCGTCTGGAGGAGATCCGTGGCGACTTGGCCGAGTACACACCGCGCTGCGAGTGGGAGGCCCGGGAACTGCTCCTGGTGCGATCTCAGAGCGCTGAAGATGGCTCCATCCTCTGGACAACGACGCGTTCCTTCCGCCTGCCCACCTGACCAGCACGGTCCGCGCAGATCATACTACAGCCGTGAGCGGAAGGACTGATCCCGCTGGAAGGGGCATGTTGGGGGGGCTGCACGGGCGTTCAGTTGAACGCCCCTACGTCTGGCCCAGCGACATCGCATGCGCGAAGGATCACTTCCTGTGCTCACCACTGTAACGGTGTCATTGCGACCTCAGATGAGGATTGCTCAGAGGCAGACCTCGGGATCTCCGCGCTCGGACTAACCGAAACCAGAGTGGTACGACCAAGTCCGCCTGAACGCCACGGTCCGCCGAACCAGCGGCAGGAGATACGGAAAGCGAGCCACAACATAGTGTGGCGGCTCGCTCATGTTCATCCTCACCTCGCAACGAGCGAAGCAGCGACTATGGTTACCCCCTACGCACGGCTCGACCGGCGGTGAGTTCGGAACGCCCCATAGCCGATTGCGCCGAGCAGACCCAGTCCGGCCAATGGCAGCGCGGGGTTAGGTCCATCAGTCGAGGCAGCCAGTCCGCCACCGCCCGACTCAGGCATGCTCATGAAGCCTGCCTTAAGCCCCTCAGCCGCGAACGCGACAGCGGCCTTGCCCTCAGGAATCACCACGCCAGCCCCGAAGAACTCGTGCGTCGTGCCCTCATAGAGCTGATATCGTACTGATACGCCCGCGCCTTCAAGCGCTTCGGCGTACTCCGCGCCCTCGGTTTGCAGTGGGTCGATCTCCGCCGCCACCACCGTCGCGGGCGGCAGACCTTCCAGGCTTTCAGCCTGCAACGGTGAGGCGTATGCCTCGACGCCCTCGGCCTCGTCGGTCAGGTAGTTGCGCCAGAAGTACTGCATGAGGGGACGGGAGAGCGGCATAGCGGCCGCGTACGTCTCGTAGCTCTCCGTATCAAAGGCGTAGTTCGTGATCGGGTAAACGAGCAACTGGTGCACGGGCATCTGCGCGCCCTCGTCGCGCGCTCGCAGGGCCGTTACCGCCGCGAGGTTACCGCCCGCGCTCTCGCCCGCGACTGCCACTCGCGCGGTGTCACCGTCGATCTCGCCCGCGTTCTGCGTCGCCCAGATGTACGCGGCGTACGCATCGTCCGCAGCGGCGGGGTACGGGTTCTCCGGCGCCCGGCGGTAGTTCACCGAGACGACTATGGCCTCCGCCGCATTCGCGAGTGCGCGGCCCGAGGAGTCGTACACGTTGTAATCCGCAAGCACCCATCCACCGCCGTGGTAGTAGACCACGACCGGGAACGGGCCGTCACCCTCTGGGGTGTATATACGGACGGGTATGTCGCCCGCAGGTCCGGGGATCGTGCGATCCGTCACATCCGCGACCGGCTCCGGCGCAGTGCTCTCACCGCGGTCCTGCAACACGCCCTTCACAGCGTCCGCAAACGTAGGCGCCTTGCGTGCCTCGACAGGTGACAAAGTCTCTAGCTTCACGCCGTTGCTCAATGCCTTGAGCTTGTCGAGCACCGCCTGGTTATCGGCGGTGGGTTGGGCTGGCTCGTCCTGTGCAAGCGCAGGCGCGGCGGAGCTGATAGTAAGCGCCAGTACGAGGCTGAGACAGGTCAATAAACGCATGGGTATCTGAGTCAAGTTATGTTCCTTTGCTACTACTGGCCAGAACGCCGAGATTCGTGTGGAGTGCGAACTCCTTCCTGACTGTGGGCAGTGTCTGGAAGCGGTGCTTCGCAAGGAGTGTGCCCCAATCGGTTAGAACAGCATCCAGCGACACTGCTCCCGGATGTGTGCCAGTGAACCTCGCGGCGGAAGACCCACGCGGAATGCTGCTGTGACGGGCGCAGGCGTCAGGTCCGGCGAACAGGGCCATGTGCGGCGCCAAGGTACTGCGGCATGCATGGCGGGCGTTCAGTGGAACGCCCCGTCCATCATCGAAAAAGCACCACCTTAGACATCGAAATGGTAACTGCTACAAGACCTGCACGCCCCGGGATTCATACGCGGCCATAAGGCACCGGATAGCGATAACGCCGTCCTCAGGCTTGAGTCGGGGCTGCTGCTCGCCACGGACACACGCGAGGAAGTGCTCGATCTCGCGATCGAATCGGTTGGCATCCTCCACTTCGATCGGGCGCGCCTCCTTCTCGTCCGCCTTTTGCAGGGTGAGTTGAAGCGTCTGGTAGTTGACGACGGCACGTGCCGCCGTGCCGTATACGGTAACCTGCACCTCGCCGGGCGGCGTGCGCCAACTTGCCTCCATCACACCCAGTACACCCTCGGTGGAACGCACCGTCATGATCGCTGAATCTTCCACGCGCATCGCCGGTCCCAGTGGCGTGTCCATCGTCGAGGTCAATGCAGTGACCTCCTCGACCTCCCCGCAAAGATACCGAAAGATATCGACCGAGTGGACGTGCGTGTCGATGAGTATGCCCCCGCCGGAGATTTCTGCGTCGGTGAACCAGCTACTTTCCGCGCGCAGAAAGTGAAACCCGATGCGCGTGCGGAACATGCGTACCGCGCCAAGCTCGCCCGCGTCGATAAGCTCGCGCAGCTTCTGAATCTGCGGCTGAAACCGGTGGCAGTGACCGATAAAAAAGAGTGTGCCTGTCGATTCTGCTGCCTGGGCAATCGCCTCCGCATCCGCAAGCGTAGTCGTCATCGGCTTTTCGCACAGCACAGGTATGCCAGCTTCGAGCGCGGCCACGGAGATCTCTCGGTGAACATTGGGCGGCGTGCAGACGCTGATGGCATCGAGCTGCTCCTGCGCGAACATCTCACGCCAATCGCCGTACGGTTTCCCACCCCACTTCTCCGCCGCCTTCGCCGCTGCCTCCGGAAAGGCGTCTGCCAGTGCGGCCGGTGTGTGGCCGTTGTTCTGGTAGGAGAGCAGGTGACGCCCTCCAATACCGCCGCACCCGACAATACCAATGCGCAAGTTCTCTCTGCTATCTTCGGTCGACAAGAGCTTCGTGTCCTTCCTGGGCTGTAAGGCTTGTTGTGTCGCGCGGGTGCGGGCGGCGATTTTGCTCACCGCTCCAGGCGCCCCATGCATCGCCGGAACTAGTATCCCACAATCGTCGTGAGGTGAGGTAACTCAATCGGAAACGAATCCGTCCGCCGCGCCGTTGCGTATTCCCTTTCTAGACACCCCTGAGCAGCCGTGGCAGGGAGGCGCGGTGGATGGGACGGTCCTCACCGTTGTGATGGCAAGCTGGCTGACATTGGCGACCCTCATCGGTTGAGGTACGCAGGACGCCGGCAGAAAGGATCAGGCGGTGGCGGCCAGGAATACACGGAACACCAGTCGAGGCACCAGAATAATGAGTTTCAGCAGGAGGCACCACTTGAAGAGGCTATATACGTTCCTTATGGCGATCATGGCACTGAGCCTGTTGAGCGCTACCGCGCTCGCCGACCATGACGTTGAGATCCCTATCGCAGGTACCGCTGATACGGAGTACGCGGACCTCAAGGGCACGGGGAACATATTCGACAACGGCGACGGCACCTCGAAGGTCGTCATCACCCTGAACGGCGTGGACGGCCCGAGCCCCGCGCACTTCCACGAGGCCGGTGACTGCGGCGCGAACAACCCAGTCGTGATCCCTCTTGAGCCAGTCGTTGACGGCACGAGCACGACGATGGTCGATGAGTCTGTCGATGAGTTGCTTGAGTCGGGCTACTACCTGAACGTGCACCTTTCAGACGCGGAGATCGCGACCGTGATCGCGTGTGGCGACAACTTCGCGACCCTCGCGTACGAGGGAGACGAGGACTACAACGAGGGCGAGATGGCGGAGATGCCTGATACCGGCGCGGGCGGGATGGCCAAGTCGTCGAACAGCGCGGCTCCGATGGCCGCAGTCGGGCTCGTCCTGGCTGGCGGACTCGTGGTCCTTCGCCGCTCGTACGGCGCGCGCTAAAGCCTCGTTACCTGACCTCAGGTAAACACGGAGAGGGGGTGGACGCTGCGGCGTCTACCTCCTCTCGTCGTTTGTAGTCCGCCTCCGCCCCACACTTCCGTCGACGGTATGCTATAGTCCTCTGCGGCTCTCCCAACACCGCCAGGTGCTCACTTGAGCTTGACGCACGCCGGTTGCTCAGCCGAACCGAGATCAGCGACGATAATCATCTCAGAAGGTGGACGGATGTGAGCCTTGACGGGGCGCAGGTGCAAGAGGCAAACGCTCTGCTGCCAGGCTCCGAGGTAGAAAACCAGCGGTTCGCCGTGCTCCAGCAGCGGCTGGCGGGGTTTGTCTACAACGACTCACCGAACGCAGACGCCGCGCGGACGGTGGTGATCGTTCCCAGCCTCTCGTTCGACCTGGCAGACCTGGCGATCATCCGAGGGGTGAGCTATTACGAGGAGCGGCTACTGTCGTTGCTGACCCTCCTTCAGCACTCTGCCACCCATCTCATCTACCTGACCAGCCAGCCGGTCGCGCCCTCGATCGTGGAATATTATCTCAATCAATTACCCGGCCTGGCCACGAGCCCTGGAAGCCGGCTGACGTTGCTGAACTGCGCGGACGCCTCTCCCCAGCCCCTCACCCGCAAACTCCTCGACCGGCCGCGGCTGCTACGCCGTATTCGGGCGGCGATCGCCGAGCCCGCATCGGCGTACCTGCTCACGTTCAATAGCACACCACTTGAACGCTCGCTCGCCGTGCGCCTTGACCTGCCACTCTATGGCTGCGACCCCGATCTCACCTGGCTCGGCACGAAGAGCGGCAGCAGGAGGGTCTTCCATGAAGCACAGGTCAAGATGCCGGAGGGCTTCGAGAACGTGCGCGACCCACATGACGTAGCCCGCGCCCTCGCGGCCCTGAAGTCGAGCAGGCCAACGCTGCGGCGCGCCGTGGTCAAGCAGAACGAGGGCTTCTCCGGCATTGGGAACGCGCTATTCCCGTACAACGACGCACCCTCGGGACGCGCACTGACCGCGTGGATCAAGGCCGAACTCCCCCATCGCCTTCGCTTCGAGGCGCCGAACGAGACCTGGGACCACTACAT
>JACDAU010000013.1 GCA_013695265.1 Chloroflexia bacterium | reverse complement strand
CCACCCTCGACGCCACCTGCTGCACAGCTTCGTCCTCTGCCTCCTCGCGCTCGCGTTGCTCGCCTCCCCGGCAGTGGCGCAAACCGAGATCGATCGGCAAACGCGGGAGATCGCGCAGGAGTTGCAGTGCCCGGTGTGCAACAGCCAGACGGTGCAGGATTCGCAGAGTCAGCTCGCTGGCGAGATGCGTCAGATCATCCGCACAAAGCTGGAACAGGGCGAGAGCCGCGAGGAGATCGAGGCATACTTCGTCGCGCGCTACACCGAAGAGGTGCTGCTCGATCCGCCGAAGCGCAACTGGAGCCTGCTCGTCTGGACATCGCCGATCCTCGGGATGCTCGTCGGCCTCGTGGTCGTCGGGTTCGCGCTCAGCCGGTGGTCGCGCAAGCGCCCTGCGATGCTCCCACAGCCAAACGCGCACGAGATGGCCGAGTACGATGCGTTGCTGCGCGAGGACATGCAGCGGCTGCGCGGATAGACACCGAGATTTCACGGGAGACACGGATGGCCAATACAAACACGATTCCCGCCCCGAGCGGCCTGGCTCGCACGCCATCGAGCGGACTCTTCGAGAAGCTGACGACCGCGCTCGGCGTGCTCACGCTCCTGGCCATGGCCGTTGCGGGGTACCTCGCGTTGGTGTACGCGCCGCGCGACGCGCTCACCGGCCAGGTGCAGCGCATCTTCTACTTCCATGTACCCGCCGCGTGGGTCGGCTTCCTCGCCTTCTTTGTCGTGTTCGTCGCGAGCATCGGCTACCTGTGGCGGCGCAATACGGCATGGGACGCCGTTGCCCGCTCCTCCTCGGAGATCGGGCTGCTGTTCACAACGATCATGCTCGTGACCGGCTCGGTCTGGGGCAAGCCCGTGTGGGGCACATGGTGGAGCTGGGACCCAAAGCTCACGACCTCGCTCATCCTGTGGTTCATCTACCTCGGCTACCTGATGCTTCGGGCGTATGCGCCCACACGGGAGCAGGGCGCGCGGTACGCGGCGGTGCTCGGCATCATCGGCTTCGTGGACGTGCCGATCGTGTACCTCGCGACGACGTGGTGGCGCACGCTACACCCGGAGGCAGTCATCACGCCCGACGGCGCCGCGATGGACCCCCAGATGCTGCTCGCCTTTCTCGTCTCCCTTGCCGCCTTCACGCTGCTGTACGGGTACCTCATGCTCCGACGCGTGCGGATCGAGCGACTTCAGGAGTGGGTGGAGGCGCTCGAAGACGAGGTGGCGCACGACGGAAAGGTTCCCACCCGTGGATAGCCTCGGCTACCTCATCGCCGCACTCGCCGTGACAATCGTCGGCATCCTCGTGTACGTCTATTACCTCGGCCAACGCACGCGCGAACTCCGCCGCGACCTCGCCGCGCTGGAGCGAGGCGACCTGCCCGGCCGCCGGAGATGAGAGTCCTCGGCACGGCCCGCCTCTCGGGCGCGCAGCAAGCCTCGCTGGGGATCATGGTTGTGCTCATCGCTTTCCTCGGGCTCCTCGGCTACCGGCTCGCGAACCCATCGGGTGTCGGCGGTGCGCCCGGCGTGAACGCGCAGGGACGGCCCGGTACGCTACGGTCGGACCAGCCAGCCGATTTCACCCTCCAGGGCTTCGATGGGCAGCCCATCGCTCTTGCGGATCTGCGGGGAAAGGTCGTCGTCGTCAACTTCTGGTCCTCGTGGTGCGAGCCTTGTAAGGACGAGGCGCCGGAGCTGGAGCGCGCCTGGCAACGGTACAAAAACCGGGGGGTCGTCATCGTCGGCGCGAACGTGTGGACAGAGGACCAGGAGGCGCGCGGCTTTCTGGAGGAGCAGGGGATCACGTATCCGAACGGCAGCACCGAGGCAGCGCTCGCCGCAGAGTACGGGCTCACCGGCATCCCGGAGACATTCATCATAGACAGCGACGGCAAGCTCGTCCGCCGCTGGCTCGGCCCCCTCACCGAGCGAGAACTCGCCGGGATGATAGACACGACGATCCCTAGCCGACAGGCGTCAGCTATCAGCCATCAGCAGAATCGCCGGTGACGGTCGGGGGGCGTCGCCATGGCGGCTCGGACACTCGCTCAAACCCGCTGCTGACCCAGGTCGTCGCCAGGATCAACGCCATGATCGCCGCAGTCGGCGGCAGGATCAGCCAGGGCCAGACCGCTCGATTAAAAAGCAGTGGTTCATTGAACGCGTAACTCAACATCGTTCCCCAGCTGATTGAAGCGCTGTCACCCAGGCCCAGAAACGCCAGCGTCGCCTCGGCGAAGATGGCGAAGCGCACCGTCAGCGTCAGCTTCGTCGGCAAAACGTCGAGCGTCGCGGGAAGCAAGTGCCTCCAAACGACGTGCGCATCCGTCGCCCCGAGCGCCCTCGTCGCCTCGATGTATGATGCGGAGCGAGTTTGCAGCACGACACTGCGCACCACGCGCGCGAACGCTGGCCAGGAGAGCAGAGCAAGCACCAGAATCAGGTTGCGGCGACTCGGCCCCACGAGCGTCACTACCAACAGGTAGAGCGGGATGTTCGGCAGCGCCAGCAGCAGATCGGACAATGCCATCAGCGGCGCTTCCAGCCACCGGACCATCCCCGCAGCGAGGCCAACGAGCCAGCTCAACGCCGTCGAGATAAGCGCGACCGAAAAGGCTACGATCAATGACGTGCGCGCGGCGTAGAGCAACTGACTCAGGAGATCCTGCCCGATGTCGTTCGTACCCAGCGGATGCGCGCGCGTGGGCAGCATCAGCGGCGTACCGGTTGGGAGGCGCGGATCGTATGGCGCAAGCAACGGAGCAAACACCGCTGCGGCCCCAAGG
>JACDAU010000242.1 GCA_013695265.1 Chloroflexia bacterium | reverse complement strand
ACCAGCGCCCAGTATTCGTTTCTCTCCTCTAGCCTGGTGAAGGAGGTTGCAACGCTCGGAGGCTCCGTTGCGGGTCTCGTTCCGCCGCAAGTCGAGGCGCGTCTGCGGACCATTCACGAGTAACGAGCTTGACAATGTCACATTAGCACTGCGGGGGTGGGATGTGGTAGTACTGGCGGTATGCGAATACCGACGACGAGACACCGGATCTATACGAGCCGGAGCGCTGGGGGCTGTCTGCGGAGGTCATCGGGGATCTCGGCGAGAGACTGCGCGGCTTCTGGGGGCGGTACGGACCCGGCTTCCGCACCCGCACGCGGGACGGTGGCGAGCACGCGTACCACTACCTGAGCGGGCTGCTGCGGATGAAGGAGGGGCGCGACTTCACCGGCATCGGGCGGCAGGCGGGGGTGCCGGGCCAGAACCTGCAGCACTTCATGTCCAACTCCCCGTGGTCGGCGCGCGCGGTGATCGAGCGGGTCCAGTCCGAGATCGCCGCCACGCCCGGCGTCGACCGGGGCGGGATGCTGCTGCTCGACGAGAGCGCTGACGTCAAGGCTGGCGAGAAGAGCGCGGGGGCGGGCAGGCAGCACAACGGCCGAACGGGCAGCATCCAGATGAGCCAGGTGGGGACGTTCCTCGCCTACGCCAACGCCGGGGTCGGACTGTGGGCCTGGGTGGACGGGGAGCTGTTCATCCCCGAGCGCTGGTTCGCCGACGAGGAGGCCGAGCTGCGCCGTCGGGTGGGCATCCCCGAGGGCCGCGCGTTCCGCACGAAGATCGAGCTTGGCTGGGAGATGATCCAACGGGCGCGCGTGCCGTATGAGGCGGTGGCGTGCGACACGCTGTACGGGCGTAGCGTCTGGCTGCGGCGCGAGATGGCCGGGGCCGGCATCCTCTATATGGCCGAAGTCCCCGCGAGTACGCAGGTATACCTGACGGAACCGGTGGTGGGGGTGCCGACGCGCGAGCCCGGGCGCCGCGGGGGCAAGCCCACCAAGGCGCGGGTATTGTCGCCGGGGCGGCCCATCGAGGTGCGACGGGTGGCCGAGTTGGACGACACCGAGTGGCGGCGGGTGCGGGTGCGCGCCACCGAGCGCGGGCAACTCGAGGACCAGTTCGCGGCCAGGCCGGTATGGACGACGTACAAGAACGATGAGAAGGGCCAGGCGGCCGTCGGGCAGCCGGTGCGGGAGTGGCTGGTGATGCGTGTGCGCGGGGACGGCAAGCGCTCGTACGCGCTCTCCAACGCCGCCCCCGATGCCCCCCTGGAGCGCCTCGCCTGGCTCAAGTGCCAGCGCTACTTCGTGGAGCGCGCGAACCAGGACGCGAAGTCAGAAGCGGGCTGGGACGAGTTGCGGGCGCAGAAGTACGCTGCGTGGGAGCACCACCTGGCGCTGACGGTCCTGGCGACGTGGTTCATCGCCGAGACGAAGCTGGAGTGGGCGCGGGCGGCGGGGCGGGACCCCTCGCTGGCCGCACAGTTCGAGGTGGAGGTGCTGCCCGCGCTCTCGGCGGCGAACGTGCGGGAGATGCTGCGAGCGGCGCTGCCACTACCGCGACTCTCGCCCGAGGATGCCGCCTCACTGGTGGTCGAGCACCTGGTCAACCGCACCCGCTCACGCAGGAGCCGGCTCAAGAAACGCCAGCGGATCGACCCACCACCCTGATGTGACATCGTCAAGTCAGATACACGGTGATGAGGCTTCACAAAAATCGGGCGCCTTGTGTTACGCTATGTGGCACAGCGATGGGCAGGCTGCCGGTGACGTGGCTGCACCATCCCCGCAGGTACGACACGCAGGACGGTAGAGATGCGGCCGGAGCAACCGGGAACTGAGGATACGGTGCCTGAAACCTCGCGTCGCCCGGGGGCGAGCGAGGAACGCCATCTCGACGCGCAGTTTCGCGCCCTGGTCGAGCAGTTCCCCGCGATTACGTTTGTCGACATAATTGCGGACGGTCGCGTCCCGATCTACGTGAGCCCTCAAATCGAGCCGGTACTTGGCTACTCGGTGGAGGAATGGCTGCTCGATCCCCACCTCCGCGAAAAGCGGCTCCACCCTGATGATCGGGAGAGTGTCCTCGCAACCGATGCCGCCGAACCATGCACGATGGAGTATCGGCTCCTGGCACGAGACGGTCACGTTGTCTGGGTCCGCGAGGAGTCCACGGCCACTCTGGACGAGGCGGGGCAGGTAACCGGTCGGCGTGGCCTTCTGTTCGATAGTACCGCGCGCCAACAGGAAGAGGAACACCTGCGCCAGACCGAGGATCGCTTCCGTGCGCTCATGCAAAACTCCCAGGAGATCATTACGATCCTGGACCCGGACGGCACGATCCGCTACGAGAGCCCGGCGATTGAGCGGGTTCTGGGCTACCCGCCCGAGGAGTTTTTCGGTAAGCAGGCGCGCGAGTTCATCCACCCGAGCGACCAGGAGCGCGCTGCTGCAGCCTTCGAGGCGCTCCAGCACGACCCTGCCGGTGGAACCACCGAGCTGCGCATTCGCCACGCGGACGGCTCGTGGCGCTACATGGAGGCGGTCATCACCGCCCGGATGGACCAGCCGGGCGTGCAGGGAATCGTCATCAACGCACGCGACATCAGCGAACGTAAAGATGCAGAGCGAAACCTCAGCCGGCAGAGCAGGTACCTTACCGCACTGCACGAGACGACGCTTGGGCTCATCAACCGGCTCGACCCCGCCGACCTGCTTCAGCAGATAGTGGAGCGCGCGGGGGCGCTCGTGGGTACCACCCACGGCTACATCTATCTGGCCGCGTCGGACAGCGATCAGGTCGAGGTGCGGGTGGGCACCGGCGTCTACGCCCGGTACGTAGGCTATCGAGCTGCCCGTGCCGAGGGTCTCGCCGGCCGGATATGGGAGACCGGCAACCCTATGGTCGTGGACGACTACGATACCTGGCCAGGCCGCCGGGCGGACCGAGAGCACGGCCTGGTACACGCGGTCGCGGGCGTGCCCCTGCGGAGTGGACCGGACGTTATCGGGGTACTCGCACTTGCGTATGCGGAGGAGGGTCGCCGCTTTGGCCCGAACCAGGAGGGTGTGCTATCACGCTTCGCGGAACTGGCCGCAATCACCCTCGACAACGCGCGCCACTACACCGCAGCGCAGGCGGAGCTCACGGAGCGGCGGCGCGTCGAGGCTGCGCTTCGCCAGGGGGAGGAGCGCTACCGGGCCGTCGTCGAGGAGACCGCCGAGGGAATCTTCCTCGCCGATGCGCAGACGAAGCGCGTGATCGAATCGAACGCGGCGTTCCGGCGGCTGCTTGGCTATACTGCCGAGGAGTTACTGGGGATGACGTTGTACGACTTTGTCGCGCACGATCGCGAGAGCATCGATCGGAACACCCTGTCCGTAGTCACGAACAGGCAGCATTTCATTGGGGAGCGGCAGCACCGCCGAAAGGACGGCACGCTCGTGGATGTTGAGGCAAGATCCAGCGTGATCTCGTACGACGGCCGGGACGTCATGTGCGTTGCCGTCCATGACGTGAGCGAGCGCAAGCGGTCACAACAAGCGCTCCGCGAGAGCGAGGAGCGCTTCCAGCGGGCGATGGTTGGCGCGAACGACGGGCTTTGGGACTGGAACCTGCGGACGGATGAGGTCTACTACTCCCCCCGCTGGAAGCAGATGCTCGGCTATGCGGATGACGAGCTGCCGAACTCGTTCGATGAGTGGCGTCGGCGGATACATCCCGACGACCTGGAGCCGGTGCTGGCGCGGCTGTCCGGATATCTTGGGGGACAGGCGCCCACGTATGAGGTGGAGCACCGGCTGCGGCACCGGGATGGCACGTATCGCTGGATTCTCTCGCGGGGTGCGGCGGTCCGCGATGCGGACGGCAAGGCGTGCCAGATGGCGGGTTCGCACTCGGACATCACGGACCGCAAGCGGGCGGAGGAGGAGCTGCGCCGCAGCGAAGCGAACCTCGCCGCCGCACAACGTATCGCGCACCTCGGGAGCTGGGAGTGGGATATCGCTGCCGATGAGGAACGCTGGTCCGATGAGGTATACCGCATCTTCGGATACGAGCCGCAGTCCTTCGTGCCGAACTATGAGGTTTTCAAACGCTGCCTTCACCCCGAAGACCGGGAGCGGGTCGAGCAGGCCGTTGAGTCGTCGCTTCGGGGCGAGGGCATGTACGACATCAATCACAGAATCGTCCGTCCCGACGGCACGGAGCGCGTGGTGCACGAGCAGGCGGAGGTGCGGTTCGACGCCGAGGGGCGGCCGGAGCGCATGGTCGGCACAGTGTACGACATCACGGAACGCACCCGCGCCGAGCAGCAGCACGCCCAGTTGCTCTCGGAGGTAGAGCACGCCCTAGCGCTCCGCAACCAGTTCCTCTCGATCGCTTCACACGAGCTGAAGACGCCGGTGACCTTGCTCAAAGGGTATGCACAACTCCTGGAGGCACGGGCGCGGCAAAAGAACGACACCGGCGCGCTGAAGCCGCTAGTCACGATCAATCGTCAGGTCGACCGGATGACGCATCTCATCAACGACTTGTTTGATGTCTCGCGGATCGAGAGCGGGAGCGTGCACTTTGATATGCGCCCGTTCGCGCTGGACGCGGCGCTGGAGGAGGTGTTGCAGGACGTACGTACATCCTCCCCCGGCTTTGTGTTGCGCTCGCACCACGATGCGGAAGACTTATGGGTGCGTGGCGACCGGCTCCGCATCCAGCAGGTGGTGACGAACCTGCTGACGAACGCGGTGAAATACTCCGGCACGCGCAAAGAGGCGGATGTGCGGATCGAACGGAACAGGGGCCAGGCGGTGATCTCCGTGACCGACTACGGAATTGGTATACCCCGCAAGCAACAGGAGGAGGTGTTTCTTCTGTACTTCCGGGGGGCGAACGCGAGCATAAACAACTACGGTGGGCTCGGGCTGGGGCTGTTCATCAGCAAGATGATCGTCGACCACCACGGCGGGGAGATCGGCGTTTCCTCCGAGGAGGGCAAAGGGAGCAGGTTCTACTTTACCCTGCCAGTGCTGGAAAACGGCGGGCAAGTTGAGCAATGATATGTTGTGCTATTGAAGAGCCCCCGAACCTGGTTCGGGGGACTCTTAGTGCGTCTTGCCTTGGCGTGCTACGACCGGGAAGCGGACTTCGGGTCGAGCTGGCGCGCCATGTCCTTGCCGATGGGCGCGCTGGACTCAGTGGAGGTCGACTCTGGACCAACGCCCGCCGCGCCCGCTGGCTCATCCGCCGGGATTTGACCGGCAACCTGTGCGACGGTTGGTCGCTCGGTTGCCGGCGTCTGTACCGGCGTCTGCTGCGAGGTGCTTCCCCGCTGCGGTGCCTGACGCCGACCCATCCGGCGCATAAAGCGATCGACCTGACCGGCGGTGTCCACGATGCGCTGCTCGCCAGTGTAGAACGGGTGGCACTGTGAGCACAGGTCCGTTCGCAGGTTCGGACGAGTGGACATAGTCTGCCATGTATTGCCGCAGGCGCACGTCACCGTGGCCTCAACGTAGTTCGGGTGGATGTTTGCTTTCATGGTTTTTGTACCGTGTTTCCTAGTCTTGCCTGTCTAAGCCTGGGCGACTTCTTGTGCCTGAACTGCTTCAACCTGTGCTGCTGGATAGACGCTGACCTGCCGCTGGGAGCCAGCGAACCGGGCGAACTTTACCTCGCCGTCTATCAGCGCGAAGATCGTGTGATCGCGTCCGAGCCCTACGTTCTCGCCGGGGCGAATCTTTGTGCCGCGCTGGCGGACGATGATGTTCCCCGCGCGCACAACCTCGCCGCCGTACTTTTTGACGCCGAGCATCTTTGGGTTGCTGTCGCGACCGTTGCGGGAGCTACCAACCCCCTTCTTATGAGCCATGCTTCGCCTCTTTCTCTACGTTACGATCTCATCTACTTTAACGCGGGTGTAGCTCTGTTTATGCCCGGCGTGCTTGCGATAGCGCTTCTTTGCCTTGAACTTGAAGATCCGGATCTTCGGGCCGCGCACCTGCCCTACGACGGTTGCCCGCACAGACGCACCGTCGATAATCGGCGCGCCGATCTGCACGTTCTCGCCGTCCACGAGCATCAACACGTCGCCCAGCTCAACGGGGTCGCCGGGCTCAAAGCCGAGCGCGTCCAGCTCTATGACGTCGCCCACCGCGACCTTGAACTGCTTGCTGTTACTCCGTACGACGGCGTACACTACGACCTCCAGAAATCAGGGCACGCTTATACGCACCGCACATACATTCAACGAGTTCCCATTATAGCACCAGCGGCATAGACCCGCCAAAACTTAGTGTTTGCGCCGCAGCAGGAGCCAGAGTCCGGCGGCGAAAAGCCCAAACGCGAGCGCCGCGTTGCGCTCCCCCGTGCGCGCACCGAGGTTTGCGACGGCATTCCACGGCAGGTGCGGGAACCGCAGCCGTCCGAGTGTGTAGAGTGTCTTGTACACCTCGATTCGGTCGATCTTGCTGCGACCCAGCTCACGGTCCACGAAGATGATCGGTACCTCACGCACCACCAGTCCGGAGCGTTCCACCCGGTAGAGCATCTCCACGAGGAAGCTGTAGCCGGAGGAGAGGACCGTATCAGGGTCGATGGTGACCAGCGCTTGGCGTGAGTAGCATCGGTAGCCGCTTGTGCAGTCGCGCGACGTCACGCCCAGGACCGTGCGAGCAAGCGCATTCGCCGCCCCGCTAATGATCTTGCGCTTCAGTGGCCAGCCTTCCGCGCCACCGCCGCGGGTGTAGCGCGAGCCGATGACCATGTCCGCTGCGGCTCCCAGTCCCACGAGATCCAGCAGGTACCTTGGTTGATGGGAGAAGTCGGCGTCCATCGTGATTACGTTCGCGTAGCCGTGATCGAGGCCGTGGTGAAAGCCGGCGCGGTACGCGGTTCCAAGCCCTAGCTTCCCTTCGCGATGCATGACGAACAGACGCGGGTGCCGGGCGCGCATCGCCTCGGCGGCTGTACCCGTGCCGTCCGGGCTATTGTCATCGATGACGAGCAGATCGAGATCGAGATCGAGCGCGAATATATCCCTGAGCAGCCGCTCTATGTTCTCACGCTCGTTGTAGCACGGCAGCACCACGAGTGCCCGACTGTCTGTCATACCCGCCGCGCCCCTTTTTTGCTTCTCGAACACAAGAGCTTATTTGACCAAACCGGACGCAGGGGTGTCAAGGCGCGGACCGGCAGTCTTGCTGCTGTACCATCCTGGGTTATAGTATGTGCTTGCTGCACTGGGCGATCTGTGAGGTGGGAATATGGGGGCGAAGGCAATGTACGTTGTTGTGCTGGCGGGAGGGAGCGGGACCAGGCTTTGGCCCCGGAGCCGGAGCGAGACCCCGAAGCATCTGCTGAATCTGTTGCGGACGGACGTCTCGATGCTTCAGGAGACGGTCGGTCGGATGCTGCCGGTCGTCGCCCCCGAAGACGTGTACGTGGTGACGAACGCGCGTCACGTTGATGCCGTGCGGGAGCAATTGCCCGAGGTGCCGCCGGAGAACGTACTGGCGGAGCCAATCGGGCGTAACTCCGGTCCGGCGGTTGGGTACGCCGCGGCCCACATCCATAAGCGCGACCCACAGGGCGTCATGCTGGTCCTGCCCGCAGACCACGTGATCCTCAAGAAGGAGGACTTCCGGGCCGTGGCGCGGACCGGTGCGCGCGCCGCTGAACACGGCCACCTCGTGACCCTCGGCATCACGCCCACCAGCCCCGACATCGGCTATGGCTACATGGAAACCGGCGAGGAGATCCAGACGATCGATGGATATGCGGTCCGCGCCGTAGTGCGCTTTACCGAGAAGCCGGACCTCGAAACCGCCACCCGCTACGTTGAGAGTGGGCGGTATGTCTGGAACAGTGGGATGTTCATGTGGCAGGCAAGCACCATTCTGGAGGAGATGCGACAGTACATGCCTGGGCTCTTTGACGCACTGTCCGCACTCGAACCGGTGCTTGGCACTCCGGCGGAGGCTGCGGAGATCGGGCGCGTCTGGCCGGAGCTTGAGGACCGGAGCATTGACTACGGGGTGCTGGAGCAGTCGCACAAGGTCGTGACGCTGCCGGTGGATATTGGCTGGAGCGATGTGGGCGACTGGGCGGCGTTGGCGGAGTTCAGCCCACGGGACGAGGATGGCAACTCGCTGCTCGGCGACGCGATGGCGTTCGGGTGCCGCGATTCCCTGGTTTACAGCTCTGGACGCTTGATTACCGCGATCGGGCTGGAGGACATGATCGTCGTGGACACGGGCGATGCGGTGCTCGTCTGCCCAAAGAGTCGCGCCCAGGAGGTCCGCAAGGTGGTGGACCGGCTCAAGGCGGAGCAGCGGCGGGAGCAGCTCTGAGGTGGCAGCGCCGCCCCAAGACGGCGAAGCTCGGCGGTCGGCTCGGATGTCCGCCTGCCTCAAAGCGATCCTATCAGTAGTTTACGTTCAAGAACTCCATTGCGCCGGCCACGGGCGTGTCAGTGTGCTGGTAGATGGCGGCGTTTCCTCCCTCGGAGTCGACGAACCGACGGGCCGCTTCGACCAGGGCTCGCGCCACCCCATGGCGGCGATATTTACGGGCGACGGACATAAGGGTATATATCCGGTTGGTTCCCTTGGCCCTCCGCCAGCGGGGCGCATCGCAACAAGGGGCCCGTGTCCTCCCAGCCAAATAAGAACTCAGTGACGATGACGTGCTCGCGAATATCGGGCAGCATGCCCGCCAGGTCGAGGCGCTTGGCGCGGATGTACCTGCCGCCGAGCGCCTCGTAGAAGTGGCGTGCGCTGTTGCCCTCTCGTACCCACACCCTGAGAGAGTGGATGTCACACTCCGCCAGTTGCAGGGCGGCGGCTCGCATCAACTGTCGACCCAAGCCCATGCGCTGGTGAGATTCCAAGAGGTACAGCATGGACACAGAGCCACGGTAGATAGGATCGTCTGACCGTTCCCTTCCTCCCGCGATGAAGCCAACGGTTTCACGATCGTCATCCTCTGCCACGAACACGAAACGATCAACTGCCGGGTCGCTGAGCGTTCTTCGCCACAATCCTTCTCGCTGGTTGTAGGAAAGCCCATCGAGGACAGCATCGGGCAGGAGCCCGCGGTACGTCGTGCGCCAACTGTCGACGTGGACGTGCGCGATGCCCGCTGCGTCTTCGACCCTTGACTCGCGGATCCTCATGGTGCAATTGTAGATTCTCGTTGCCCAGGGATAGCGCACTCACTCAACAGCCAGTCGGCCCAGGATGAGATGCCCTCACCCGTGCGGCAGGAGACCTCGAAGATCGGCGCATTCGGGTTGAGCGCGCGCACCGACTGGTAGAAGAACTCGCGATCGAAATCAACCATCTCGATCAGGTCAATCTTGTTGAGCACTATGGCATTGCTGACGATGAACATCTCGGGGTACTTCACCGGCTTGTCGTGACCCTCGGCGGCACCGACCA
>JACDAU010000556.1 GCA_013695265.1 Chloroflexia bacterium | reverse complement strand
AATACTAACTCCGCTCGATTACTGTCGCATCGGCTTTCCGGTCGCGGGGAGGAGCATCGGCGGCGTGACGACCGCGAGCACAGCCATGTGGTGCTGCCTCCTCAACTCCAAAGCGCCACTGCTCAGGCGGAGTTAGTATAACGGTACTTTGTTGGGTTGAGTTTAGCGGCGTGTCGGCTGGCGGCTGTTGCCGATGTTTCCGGTGTGACTGCTGGGGTCCCACGCGCCCGTTCCGTCCGCCAGGAGTCATTCTTCCCAAGGCAACAAAGTACCGATAGGTCAGTCTCTCGCGCGTCGTAGTGGAATGCGTGGTTAGTGAGAGCTGGGGAACTGATCGGACCGAGTTCGGGCGCACTGTCAGTTTCGATGAGCAGCACGCTCATTCGACCGAGAGTCTGCATAGCTACGCTCCCTGTCGCGCCTGCTGTGCTGCCAGGTCATACCGATTCCATGCGGACTATTGCAATTATTTTGTTTTATGCTTATAATACAAGCATAAGGCATGGAGGTCGGGATGGATTCGAGCGAGATTGGGGTGGCGGTCGACCTGGTAGCGTTCACGCTCGCGGGCGGCGAGCTGTGCGTGCTCATGGGTAGGCGGCCACACCCGCCTTATCCCGGTCACTTCGCGCTGCCGGGGAAACTGCGGCGCGCGGGCGTCTCGGTCGATGAGGTTGCACGGGATCTCCTGACCCGTACGACCGGGCTCGATCGTGCCTGGATGGAACAGCTCAGGACGTTCGACCGCCCCGGGCGGCATGGGGAGGCGGGCGCAATGCTCGTGCCGGGTCGCGACCCCCGCGGCGACGTCCTTTCCGTCGGCTACATCGCCGTCGTCGCCGCCGACAGGGTCAGGCCCGAGTTCGGGGGTGAGCTCGGGTGGCAGCCTATCCGGAGGCTCCCGGCAGACATCGGCTTCGACCACCGGGAGATCATCGACTACGCGGTGAGGCGGCTGCGATCCAAGCTCGGCTACTCCTCCCTCGGCTTCCAGTTCCTGCCGGAGGAGTTCACCATCCCCGAGCTCAAAGCCATGTACGAGGCAGTGCTCGGCATATCGCTCAATCGCGGCAACTTCTGGAGGAAGGTGCTGGAAGCGGGCGTCATAGAGGACACCGGTAAGACCCGACCAGCGCGGGGGAAACCCGCCCACCTGTACCGGTTCACGAACCGGGCGTTCGGCCTGCTGGAGGAGCCGGACGGATACATCGGCAGATAAGGGAGGAGGTCCCGACATGTTCACCTTTATGCTACTCGGCGCCATGGTGTTAGCACTCTCTTACGTCTTCCTCCTGGACTATTTCAAGGCGCAGCCGACGGAGTATGTGCGAGCATTTGTCCGAGGGAGGCCAGTGCGGGAGGGGGTGGGCATCTCCTTCTACTACCTCAAGCACCGCACGACCATCGTCGTGGTGCCGACCACCAGTATCGACATGAGCTTCGTGTTCAACGAGCAGACGCGCACCTTCCAGGCGGTCACCATACAGGGCCAGTTCACGTACCGGATCGCCAACCCGCGCAGAGCCTCGGAGATCCTCAATTACTCGATCGATCCCCGGCGCCGCTCCCACGTCTCCGACGATCCGCAGCGCCTGCAAGGCCGAATCACCAGCGTGATCCAGATGGAGACGCGCAGGCGGGTCCAGGACTTGTCGCTGGAGGAGGTGCTGCGCGGCGTCGCCCAGATAGCGGCCGACGTGCGAACGAGCATCGACTCCGAGGATCTGCTCTCGCCGATGGGCGTGCAGATCCTCAGCATCTACTTCACCGGCGCAAGCCCGAAGCCCGAGGTCGCCAAGGCGCTGGAGGCTGAGTACCGGGAAAGCCTGTTGCGGAGAGCGGACGAGGCGATTTACGCCCGCCGAGCCGCAGCGGTAGCGGAGGAGGGCAAGATCAAGGAGAGCGAGCTCAACACCCAGATCGCGCTCGAGCAGGAGCGGGAGCGGTTGATCCGGCTCGAGGGCGCCAACGCACAGGCCGAGGCAGAGCACCGCGGCAAGGCGCTGGAACTGGAGGCGGAGTACCGGGGGCGGGCCACCGAGACGGAGCTGGGGGCGTACCAGGCAGTCGATCCGCGCAAGGTGCTCGCGCTCGCGATGCGGGACATCGGCCAGAACGCGGGCAGGGTCGGCAACCTGAACATCACCTCCGAGATGCTGGCCGACCTGCTCACCACGCAAGCCGATGCCTGAGCTTGAGAAGATCGTCGTCGTCACCCGCAGGACCCGGCTGGAGGAGCTGCTGGAGCGTTTCGTGATGCGAGAGCAGGCTCGCTTCTACCTCGAGCACTCCGGCGTCGAGTTCGGGCCGTACGAGGAGGAGCAGCGCGCGCACGAGGCCGCGCTCTCCACTCTGCGGGCGGCGCTGCCCGTCGGCGCCCGGGTGCAGTTTATCGAGCGGTCGTTCCTGCCCACGTTCACGTTCGGGGAGCGCGATCTCGTCGTGACGCTTGGCCAGGACGGGCTTGTGGTAAACGTCGCCAAGTACCTCTCCTCCCAGCCAATCTTGGCCTTCAACCCCGATCCCGGGCGCATCGACGGCGTACTCCTGCCGTTCCGAGTGGGCGATGCGCCGCTGGTCGTCCGAGAGGTGCTGCAAGGCAAGGGCCAGATCCGCGACATCACCATGGCGCAGGCGGAGCTGAGCGACGGGCAGACGCTGTATGCGGTGAACGACCTCTTCATCGGGCATCGGACGCACCAGTCCGCCCGTTACCGGATCACCCACAATCGTCGTTCCGAGAACCACTCCTCAAGCGGGATCATCGTTTCCACGGGCGCGGGCTCGACCGGCTGGCTGAGCTCCGTGCTCAACGGCGCCGCCGGTGTGATCGAGGCGTTCGGCGGCGAAGGGGCG
>JACDAU010000555.1 GCA_013695265.1 Chloroflexia bacterium | reverse complement strand
TCGATGCCGCGCGCCGTCGCATCGCCGTCGAGCTCCCGCGCGAGCACGAGGGCGTCCGCCAACACAGCGTCACCACCCCGCGTCGCCCTTGTTGGGATAACCCTCTTGGTAAGAATCAGCCCGCTCGACAGATCGACCAGCCCGGCGGCGATCTTCGTCCCGCCCACATCCAGCCCCAAGGCCAAGCCCGATATTGGCGGCGCACCGCCAGGGGGTACGTAGGTTCGACTCAATTCAGGGCACCTCCCGCATGTCCGGCCGACCGCCCCCGTACGTTGGCGCCACGCCGAACACCAGTTCCACTGGGCGTCCCGATACATTGGAATACTGATGTGGAGTGCCCTCTGGGAGGTAGAAGCCATCCCCAGCGCCGAGCTCGTGCCAGCCCTGGCCGTCGTGCCCGGAAAGCCGCACATGCACCGTTCCCGCGAGCACATACAGGCTCTCATCACCACCGTGGCTCTCGATGTCCGTAGTCTCGCCCGGCGACAGCAGGAGCTTGCCTACAGTCAGGTGCTCCGTCGAGGCCAGGATGCCGACGAGTATTTGCCGCTCACGGCCTTCCAATCGCCAGAGCACGTCCTTGTCATGGAGCACGCGAATTGTATGGTCGCGAAGCGCCTCCGCCTGTGCTTCCGGCCAGCGCTCGAGTAGTTTCTCCTGCGTATACCGAGCATCCGTCAGAAGTGGCTTTGTCCGGGCGTACGCGCCCGACGTGCCGGCCGAGGGCGGCGGGGCAAACAGCTCAAGCACGCGAAGCGGCTCCCCGCCGTGGGCGAACGCATGGTGCCATGTATCCCGCCGAAAGAACGCCGCCTCCCCCGTGGAGACGCGATGCACTTCACCCGTCTCGGGATTGGCAATAACCATCGTGCCCTCAAGTACGTACAGCACCTCGTCCGCCGCGAAGACCGTGCGGTACTCCGCGGAGTGCTTGAAGGAGCCCCCTGTCGGTAGGGCGAATACAAGCTGATGGATCTTCCTGCTCGACACGTATATCCAGTCCGCTACCTCACCCGAGATCCGGTCTCCCCACACGTGGCGGGTGACCGACGCGTACGGAATCGGAGCAGGTCCATCGAAGCATGGACGAGGCGATGCCGAATAGCCCATCACTCTCTCGCCGGGTCGTGGATGAGATGCGCAGCCTCTTCCGGCTCCCCCTCCATCTCAAAGCTGGGCGGCGTGAATGTGCTCTCGATGGGGAGAGCCTGCCCAGTGTTCCCGGACTCCATCGTCTTCGTCATGATCTCGAGCACGTGGTATGCGTGCTCTGGCGTGATGATCGGCGGCGTCCCTGCCTGAATGCTCTCGATGAGGTGGCGCACCCCATCCGTCCAGGGCCAGTTGCTCCTGTCCTCGTGCAGCTCCCAGTAACCGGCGGAGTTTCGCCATAGCTCGTACCCACCGGGATCCCAGTCCTCACGAAGCATCTGGATCGTACCTTCGCTGCCGTACAGCTCGACGCCGGGGCAGCGGTACTGCTGCAACGTAAAGCCCGTCGTCACGACGGCGTGCACCGACCCCCCGAAATCGAGGAGCAGATGTGCATTGTCGTGCGACTGCACCTCGACGCGCTGCCCGTTGATGATCCGCTCAGGGATGGCAATGCCACTCATAGCCATCACCCGCCTGGCGGGTCCCAGGAGTCCGGTGAGGGTGGTCACGTTGTACACGCCCAGGTCGAACATTGAGCCGCCCCCGGGTTTGTAGTACCACTCCCCCCAGTTCGGCCCGGACCAGCCGTACAGCCCGCGAGCAGAAAGTACCTTGCCTATGTCGCCACGCTGGATGTGCCGCCACATCGCCTGATACGTCGGACTGAGAACGACATGGGGGGCACAGAGTAAGTAGCCCGGGCTGCGCCTGGCCAGCTCGACGATCTCTCCGGCCTCCTCGAGCGACATCGACATCGGCTTCTCGACGAGGACGTGCTTGCCGGCCTCGAGTGCGGCTCGGGTGATCTCGCCGTGCTGCTGCATGGAGGTGAGGACGAGCACGAGGTCCACATCCGCGTTCGCAAGCACGTCGTGGTAGTCCGTCGTGAAGTTATCGACACCGAAGCGCTCGCGCACCATGCTGCGACGCTCCTCGACCACATCGCACGCGGCCACTATCTCCGAGCGCACACCCTGCAGGTTCAGGCGCTGCAGGAACGGCATGTACGACCCCGTCCCGACGCTGCCACACCCCACGACCCCGATCCGAACCGGTTGAGCCATTTCGCCACCTCCGTCATACCTATCTATGCAAGCACCATGGTCACGCGCGCCCCATCGCGCCGACTCTGAAGCTCGAGCTTCAGCCGGTCACCTCGATACAGCGCCTTGAAGTGCTCGATGGGAGTTTCGACGTCCGCGTGCACCACACCGCGCATCACAGAGGGCGCGAATTGTGTGCGAACGGGATCGCAGCAGCCGCCCACCCTCCAGAGCAGCTATCCGCCGCCGGACTGAGCCCCGCCCTCTCCGCCAGCCCCTCTTGGGTGAACCGTGCCGCCTCGCCGTTTCGGCGCAGCCTCCCACCTACCGGTGCGAATGGCGCATATCTTACCACAGTCCCGCACGCAGGAACAGGGCGAGGTGCCGCCTACTGCTCGCAACTTGAAGGTGAGTGTCAGGGCAATCGTCAGAGCTTGTCAATGTCACCGTCGCAATTCAGATGAGACCATGGGTGCCAAGCACCATCAAGATGCGGTCGGGGCGATGGAGTCCTCTCCGTAGTGCCCGACTCGTCACGGTGATTCGCACAATATACATCTGATGGAGAAAGGGAGAGGTTTACGGCAAATGGGTTCCAGCATCATCTTCATTGGTCCTCCCCGTGTAGGAAAGAGCACCGTCTGTAGGCTGTTTGCACAACGGCTCGGTATGCCGTGTTGCTCGCTTGGGGAGATCAGCGGGAAATACTTTGAGGAGGCGGGGATAGATACCGAGGCAGCCAATCGTCTGATGAAGGAGAGCGGTTTCGGGGCCGCTTACCGGTACCCTCAAGCCCTTCAAGGTGTATATTCTCGAACGCGCGCTCTAAGCGCGCGCGCGGAAGGTCCTCCAACCATACGAGTACGTGGTCCTGCTGCTACCATCCCCTGATGTGGACCATTCGGTGCGGATTCTTGAAGAGCGGCAGCGGGTGCTCTTCGATGGAATGGAGCTGAACGAGCACTTCGTGCGACACCACTCGAACCATGACCTCGCGAAGCTCACGGTGTACACCGATCGCAAGACACCCCAAGAGACGAGGGAGGAGATCCTATCCCGAATCGACCCGACTCAGAGAGAGATCAATTTTATCTGTGCGACGTGTGCAACCGGGTAGGGGTAGAGCCGACGGTGCAAGTAGACTCACCCTTATGAAGGCGTGCCGCCTCACCCGGGATCCCGGTCGCCTTGGCACGACGGAGCCTACGTCGCCCCCGTTGCAGTAACTTTGCAGTACTCGGCGGCCGGAGGTCCCGGCGCCCGCTTCTCACCACACGAGAAAACCCGCGTCCCGCCTGTGATTTCTCGCACTGGGGGGCGCGGGCCGGGTGGTGGGCGGTACTGGACTTGAACCAGTGACCTCTACGATGTCAACGTAGCGCTCTAGCCGCCTGAGCTAACCGCCCTCAGGTTGCAATATACACTCGTACCTGGTCTGTTGTCAACTTTTCTACGACTCCCCCGATGTCGGCTCACAGGCTTATGATCCCACGTCGCAGGCCGATCGTGACCGCCTCCGTCCGGTCCTCGGCGTTGAGTTTGCGGAGGATCGAGCTGACGTGAGCCTTGATTGTCTTCTCCGAGAGGTATAGCACGGCGGCGATCTCACGGTTGCGCTTGCCCTCCGCGATCAGCTTCAGTACCTCGATCTCACGACGGCTCAGGTCCGAACTCGGACCTGACGCACTGGACTGCAGTCTGTTCATCAACCGACCGGCCACCGACGGAGGTAGGACGCCCTCGCCGCGCGCCGCCGCTCGTATCGCCGCTAGCAACTCCTGACGCGAGGCGCCCTTCAGCAGGTACCCTCGTGCTCCCGCCCGCACACCCTCAAGTATGTTCTCGTCAGTGTCGTACGTCGTGAGGATCAGTACGTGCGTGTTCGGGAGGGTTTCGCGAATTCGACGGATCGCCTCGACGCCCGACAAACGCGGCATCCGAAGGTCCATTAGCACCACGTCGGGCTTGTAACGCTCGGCGAGTTCGACGGCCTCCACGCCGTCCGCCGCCTCCCCAACGACCTCCATATC
>JACDAU010000539.1 GCA_013695265.1 Chloroflexia bacterium | reverse complement strand
GCCGTACCCATATCGCCACCACAGCGTTGGCGTTCTCCCGCTTCCAGCGCATCCCACGCCGCTTGGCTCGCCAATTGATCACCGGCTCCACTAGCCCGCTGCCGACGGGCAGCCACAACTTCCGCCACGCACCGTAGTCGCCGATCCACCCCCGCTGACCCTCGATGTAGTGGATGGCCAATTCCAGCGGCTCCAACCGCTCCGCCTCCTCGGCCGCGCGCAAGCCGGTCAAGATATCCAGTGCGTCGTCCACCCGGCCCTCCCACAGCGCGCCGCCTGCGGCCTCGTACAGCCGCTTACTCTCCGTTTTATACCGCCGACCGCACCGCCTTGGCGACCGCCCGCCACAGATGCGGCCAGTCGAGTATCTTGGTGGCGCGCGGGAAGTGCCAATCCGTCTGCTTGCTGATCCACGCCGCGCCGTCGGCCACCACCACCTGCCGCTCGGCCTCGTACCAGCCCAGCGAGGATGCGGCCCCCCACGCCGCTCCCCCAGCAGCCGCCAGCCGCCTCCTGCCGTGAACGCCGACGGGCTCGGTCTCGGTGGCCACCACCGCCACTTTCCCCCCATGGAGGCGGCAACTGCCCGCTGAGCGTTATCCTCGCCGGCAGCCCCTCCTCCCAGCTCTCCCACAACACCCAGGTCCGCTCGGGACTCAGCAATATCACGGGGTCGGGTAGTCAAGCGAGTATCACCGCCAGCCCCTCCTTCAGCCACGAGCGGAGATCCGCGTTGGTCGAGTGCGCCACTCCCTTGGTCCTCACTGCGCCGCCTCTTGGGTGTAGCAGGGGCCCGGAGTGAACCCCTGTTGCCGCACCGGCAGAAGTCAGCCCCTCGATCTTGGCGGCCTCAAACTCGGACGGCGGCACGTAGCCCAGGCTGGAGTGTAGTCTCTTGTTGTTATAGACGTCGTCAATGGAGCGCCCGATCTGCGCACCCTCCTCGATGGTCCGGGACAACGCCCAGCCGATGCACTTGCGCGAGCACCTGTCCAGCGACGCGCGCGAGGAAGACGAAGCCCCATGCCAACTCTTGCATGAGTAAAGTGGCATGTGTCCGAGAACGGGCGGGCCGGTCTGCTATACTCGTACGCCGAAACGGTGGCATAGTCAGGGAGCGGAGGAAAGCTCAAGGATGGCATTCGACTTCTTCAATCGCGGCAGGCGAACGGAGGAACAGGAGGGGCGTGTGCCGCCTGGCCAGGTGGTCACCAAAAAGTTCCCCGTGCTGCATTACGGTTCTGTCCCCGCGTACCAGGACCTCGGAGATTGGGACTTCCGTGTCTGGGGGCTGGTCGACAACCCGATCACGCTCTCCTGGGAGCAGCTCGCCGCCCTGCCGCGGGCCGAGGTCACGACGGACATACACTGTGTCACCCGGTGGAGCAAGCTCGACACCCGCTGGGACGGCGTCCCGTTCAAGCAGCTCGTGGACCTGGTGAAGCCCGGGCCCGAGGCGAAGTTCGTGCTCGCCCACGCCGAGAATAACTTCACCGCGAACATCCCGATTGAGGTGCTCCTCGACGACGACGTGATGCTCGCATACCAGTTCGACGGCAAGCCACTGGACCCGGAGCACGGCTATCCGCTTCGCCTGCTCGTGCCAAAGCGATACTTCTGGAAGAGCGCGAAGTGGCTGCGCGGGCTGGAGTTCCTTCCCGACGACAAGCCCGGCTTCTGGGAGGACGCGGGCTATCACATGAACGGCGACCCCTGGAAAGAGGAGCGCTACGGCACCCCGACATGGTGGTAAACGCTGCACGATAGAAGGGAACCACAGATGGCCGATCCACGTCACGAGAAACTCGCGAAGATCCTGATCAACTACTCGCTGCAGGTGGAGCCGGGCGACCGGCTCCTGATCACGTCCACACCGCTCGGCGCCCCACTCGTCCGCGAGGCGTATCGGGAGGCCGTGCGCGCCGGTGCGCACGTCAGCACGCGAATCAACCTCGGCGGCCTGCCAGAAATCTCGCTGAAGGAGGGCTCCGAGGAACAGTTGCAGTATCTCTCTCCGCTGCGCATGCAGGAGATTGAACACTACAATACGATGCTCAACATCCTCGCGGAGGAGAACACGAAGGCACTCAGCGGCGTGGATCCGAAGCGGATGGCCATGGTCTCACAGACGAACGCACCAATCATGGAGCGATTCATGCAGCGGGCCGCGGCGGACGAGCTGCGCTGGTGCCTCACACTCTACCCTACACACGCCTACGCACAGGATGCGGGGATGTCACTTGCCGAGTACGAGGAGTTCGTGTACGGCGCGGGGCTGCTTGATCTGGAGGATCCGACCACCGGCTGGCGCAAGGTGCAGGCGGAACAACAAAGGATAGCGGACTTCCTTGGCCAGCACGACGAGATCCACATCGTCGCTCCAGATACGGACCTCACGTACCGCGCGCAGGGGCGGACGTGGATCAACGCGAGCGGCAGCCACAACTTCCCGGACGGCGAGGTCTTCACCGGACCTGTCGAGGACTCTGCCAACGGCCATGTTCGGTTCACGTACCCTGCAGTGTACGGCGGGAACGAGGTCGAGGACGTGCGGCTCGTGTTCGAGAACGGCAAGGTAACGGAGGCCACCGCCGGCAAGGGGCAGGACTTCCTGCACTCGATGCTCGACCAGGACGCGGGCGCGCGCTTTCTTGGTGAGGTCGCGTTTGGCCTGAACTATGGCATTCAGAACTTCAGCCGCAACATCCTCTTCGACGAAAAGATCGGCGGTACGATGCACATGGCGCTTGGCCGCAGCTACCCTGAGACTGGCGGGACGAACGAGTCCGCGCTCCACTGGGACATGATCTGCGACCTGCGCGAGGGCAAGGTGTTCGCCGATGGCGAGCTCTGCTACGAAGGCGGCGAGTTCGTCGCCTGACCAGCGGAGTGACGTTCTCCAATCAACCGATACCCGGAGGCCTTCAATGGCAGTCCGTCCACCAGGAACGCGGCTCACGGCGAAGCAGTTCTTTCGTGAATGCCCGAGCGACGATAAGCGATATGAGCTGATAGACGGGCAGCTGCACGAGATGACGACGCCGAGCATCAAGCATCAAAGAATCTGCGGGCATCTGTTCCTCTTCGTCCACTCAGTAGTATCGACGACAGCCGGTGAGGTGTTCCCATCAAGAGCAGGAATTGTTCTCGGCGACGGAACGGTCCTGGTCCCAGATCTCGTGGTCCTCACGCAGCGGTCCCAACAGCTGATACCGAGTACGGTCTCACCATCGTGCCCGACATCGTCGTCGAGATACTTTCGCCCAGCACGGCAAGGTACGATAGGGGTGAGAAGAGTGATCGGTACGCCACACTCGGGGTCCGCGAGCTCTGGCTGGTGAGTTCGGAGGCCGAGATCATCGAGGTGTTCGCGCTCGCGGAAGGCCGGTACGTGTTGGACGCCCGCGCCGGGCTTGATGAGCCCATCAGATCCACCGTCCTACCGAACCTCATCTTCCCCGCTTCCGCCGCGTGCGTCAGTGAGACAGGGCCACCCGTGTCAAGCATACGGCATACTTCGTGCACGCCCTAGCGGTAGGACACGCGGAAACGTTAGGAGAACGCAATGGCAAATGATACAGCAACCCTCTCGCACTACGTCGGTGGCGAGTGGCTATCTGAATCCGAAGGGGACCATACTCCGGACCTGAACCCGTCGGACGCGACGCAAGTGCTCGCGCAGGTTCCGCAGGCGGGCTCGCAGACGCTGGATCGCGCGGCGGAGGCGGCAACGAGCGCCTTCCGGCCGTGGGCGCGCGGCACGGCACAGGCGCGCGCGGATGTGCTGCACCGCGCGGCGAACGCCCTCGCGGCGCGGCGTGATGAGTTCGCCGCACTCATGGCCACCGAGGTGGGCAAACCCATTGGCGAGGCGGGGATGGAAGCGGACCGCGGGGTGATGATCCTGCGCTACTTTGCGGAGCAAGCCGTTCACCCCAATGGCTCCGTTATTCCCGCGCAACAGGCGGGTAGTATTCAGTTCACTCTGCGGCAGCCCCTCGGCCCCGTAGCAGTGATCAGTCCGTGGAACTTCCCGGTTGCTATCCCGCTCTGGAAGATCGCGCCCGCTCTCTCGTACGGCAACACGATCATCTGGAAGCCGGCGGAGGTTGCATCCCTCACCGCCCAACGGTTGGTAGAGGTCTTCGCAGAAGCCGGCCTGCCCGACGGGGTACTGAACCTCGTGCTTGGCAAGGGCTCCGTGCTGGGTGATGCGCTAGTGAACCACGAAGGCGTGCGCGCCGTCACCTTCACGGGATCCGACGGTGTGGGGGCGCGGATCGCGGAGGCTGCGGCACGGCGCAATATCAAGTATCAGCTCGAGATGGGAGGCAAGAACGCCGCGCTCGTGCTGGGCGACGCGGACCTCGATCAGGCAGCGACGCTCATCGCGGCGGGGGCGATGCGCTTCGCCGGCCAGAAGTGCACCGCCACCTCACGCGCCATCGTTACCTCAGACATCATGGATGCGTTCGTGGAACGTCTGACCCAGCAGATCGAGGCATTGCCACTCGCGCCGGCCACGGACGCTGGCAGCGCGGTCGGCCCGCTCATCACCCAGGACTCTCAGGAGAAAGTACGCAAGTACGCCGAGGAGGGCGCGAAGAGCGGGGAGGTTGTGCTCGGCGGCGCTATGCCCACTGACGCGGCGTTCCGGGACGGCTACTTCTTTGAGCCGACTGTGATCGTCGGAGTTGCGCCAGACGCAGCAGTCGCGCAGGAGGAGGTGTTCGGCCCGCTGCTTGTCGTGCAGCGCGCTGCGGACATCACGGATGCGCTCGAGATTGCGAACGGCACCAGGTACGGTCTCAGTGTGTCGCTCTTCACGCGCGACATCAACGCGGCACTAGAATATATCCACGAGATCGAGTGCGGGATGGTCCGCGTCAACGGTGACACGACGGGCGTCGATCCCCACGCGCCGTTCGGCGGCATGCGCGGCTCCAGCTCTCACTCCCGCGAGCAGGGCACGGCGGCGATCGAGTTCTTCACGGAGACGAAGAC
>JACDAU010000508.1 GCA_013695265.1 Chloroflexia bacterium | reverse complement strand
GAACACGCTTTTATACTGGTACTCACCATAAATCCTCCGCACGGCTTTGGGACCCACGCAAACGTCGAGTAGCCGTGATGTCCCCGGCCCCGTATGCACCCAGCCGATCATCGGTCGCCCACCGGTCTTTGGGAGTGTACGGTAGCTTCGTGCTGCCGCTGAGGTTCGCGCCCCGCAGCAACGTGCGCTCCGCCTCGTCCCTGAACCACAGCCCGTCGCGGTGGACGGCACCACGCGTGCAAATCGAACTCGTTTGGTCGCTCATTATCGCCTTCGTTTCGGGTAGCTGGTATCTGGATTCTGGGAAGAAGTTTGTATCATTGCGCTCCTGTCAACGGTGTTGCCTCGTTCCATGCGTCAGACGCAGTGCATTATTGACGCCGCCCGAAGGCCGTGATAGAATGCCCTCGTAGTCGGCTACACACGGAAAGTCCGTTCTGAGTAAGGAGGTGATTTCGATGATCCAGGCAACACGCATCGATGTCACCGAGGATGGCCGTAGCTAAGCTGTCAACGGTGGTATCCGAGGGGCCGGGGGCAACTCTCCGGCCCCTTTTTCGCGTCTCAGCACGGTTCCTTTGCTACACAAGGCCTTGCTGATTCCTCCAGCCGAGTTCCTTGCGGCTAGCTGCGATGCCCCTTTCACGCGCTTCCCTAGCTTTGCAAATCCCCGGCGGGTACTTAAGCTGAGTTCGTTACGGGACGCTGCTTCGCAGCTTTCTCACGGCCGGGGATCTGCCCGTCCGACCACGGCGTGGAGCAAGTCGCCCTGCTGGGGGCTGCGGTCGAGCCGCGCGATGTTCCGCCAGTTTCCGGCATCCAAAAGGTATCGCTCGATGAGTCTCCCGTGCCCCGCATCATCGAGCGACTGCCAGATTGCGATGGCCTTTGTTGGGAAGCAGCGGTTTGAAAACGTGACCACGAGCGGCGCACCAAGGCGCAGCACTCGTCCCACCTCGCGCAGCACCTCCACCGGTCGAGTGAGATACTGCACTGAGACACAGATTCCCGCGCCATCGAACTCCGCATCCGCGTAGGGCAGGGTTGGGTGCGCATTCAGGTCTTGTACGTGGTACGTGTCGAGCCGCACATTGGCGCGCAGTTCTTCCTCGTTCATCCCCAGTCCGATGACGTTCCCGTAACGCGCCTCAGGCGGCAGGTGGCTCACCCACGAGCTCATCACATCCAGGATGGCCCCACCGGGGGGAATAGCTCGCGGTAGAGCTGTGTCACGGCGGCGATGGCGGCGGTGTCTATATGCGTGACCAGCCGCGGCTGTAGATAGAACTGATCGTCGGGCGACTCATCGTGGCGCGCGAACGCCTCGGGCGGGATTGTAGACACTCGCATCCTCCTTTTGCACAAGTGTACCCTCGGCTGTCCCCTCGCGGCACGATGCGGTACCATGCTCGCAGCAGCACCTGGAGGAGCAACCAATGCCAATATCGCAGGACCATCGGTTAGCGTTCGACATACAGGGATACTTGCATCTGCGCGCCGCACTCACGGACACGGAAATCGCAGAATATCGCACGTGGGTGGACAACGCCGCGCAAACAGACGTACACGCCCTCAACGTTGACGAGCCGGAGCGCTTGAAGTCCCATATCAACCGCCCCGTCTCGCGCGTCATCGACGCCGACCCCCGCTTCGCCTGCTTCCTCGATCACCCCGCGGTCGAGCCCCTGCTGGCGGAGTTTCTCGGCGCGGAGTACCGCCATATCGATAACGACCTGTACTTCACGCATCCTGGCTTCGATGGCGGTGTCTGGCACCGTGGCGTCCAGGCGCATCCGTCGGGGCATGTCATGGACGGCGAGTTCGTCTGCCCGATGGTGAAGGTGTTCTACTGTCTGACCGATGTGGGGCCGGACGAGGGAGCGTTCGTTGTTGTACCGGGTTCGCACAAGGCCGTGTTCGAGATTGATATGGATCGGTGTGATCTGCCAGGGCAGAAGATCTTTGACGACGTGCGGGCAGGAGATGTGATCGTGTTCGACGAGGGACTGCTGCACAACGGGCGCCCGAACCCCTCGACGAAGACCCGCCAGACGATCATCATGAACCTCGGTAGGCAGGATGCGGGACCCTGGCCCGGATATGCGCCAAAACCCGAGACGCTTGCCGCAGTCAGCCCCCGGCAGCGGGCGATCCTCACGAACGCCACACCCGTGTGGGCAGAGCCCGACCTTCTCCCCGCTGGCTGAGACGTACACGGGAGGACTATTGCCAGAGCGTCGTCCCTCGCGCGGCTTACCCTTAGTCCGCACATGGAAGGACTCCTTGCGCCGGGGGCGTGGATCCGGGCCGTGCGGCAGGCATCTGAGTCCGTGTTGGTACGACTGGCAAGGCGGCACGAGTTGGACGCTGAAAGTTGCGGGATAGATTGTAGGGGGGGCGTTCAGTTGAACGCCCCTACAACCGCTTGCTGGGGACGTGAGAATGAAGGTTGCAGGACGGGTGATTGTGAAGCGATGGCCACCCGCAATCACCATTGGTGACGTCGCGGCGGGGCTTAGTGTCGCGCTCGTGCTCGTGCCGCAGAGTCTTGCGTACGCCGAGCTGGCGGGCCTTCCAGCCCACGTGGGCTTGTACGCGGCAGCCTTCCCCGCGATAGCGGCCTCGTTATTCGCTTCATCGCCGTATCTACAGACCGGGCCGACTGCGATGGCGAGCCTGCTCACCGTTGGTGTGGTGAGCGCGGTAGTGGTCGCCGATGGGCAGTACGCGGCGACGGCGGCACTGCTGGCAATTCTCGTTGGCATCGCGCGCGTGCTTGTGGGGATTTTCCGGTCGGGCCGCCTCGCGTATCTGCTGTCGCAGACGGTGCTGACGGGCTTCGCGTCGGGGGCGGCGTTGCTTATCATCGCCTCGCAGGTCCCTAACATGCTTGGGGCAGACCCGCGTTCGGACGGCGTGCTGGGCGGGCTTGCGTCGGTCTCGGGGCGTCCGGACACGTGGGAGCGGGAATCGGTACTGCTCGCGCTTCTGACGGCAATTCTGATGGTCGGTGGGCGGCGGCTTCACGCGTACTTTCCCGGCGCGCTCCTTGCCGCAGTGCTCGGGATCGGCTGGTCCCTCGTCGTGGGATACACTGGCCCAACAATTGGCGACGTGCCCACCGGGCTGCCAGGACTCGCCCTAAATCTGCCGTGGGGGAG
>JACDAU010000503.1 GCA_013695265.1 Chloroflexia bacterium | reverse complement strand
AAGTCAGTCACTTGCGGAGGCGAGCTGGAGCGGGCCCCTGATGATCTGTCCCGTGGTGTACGCGGAGCTTGCGGTGGCGTTCGAGCGGCGGGACGGCCTCTCAGCCTTTCTGGATGACGTTTCCGCGCGGGCCGAGCAATTCTCCGAGGGGGCGCTATGGCTTTCAGCGAATGCTTGGCGATTGTACACCAGGCAGCGGGGTCGTGGGGTTCAGTGTCCTCACTGTGGGAACCAGTTCGAGCCGCAGTGTCCGGTCTGTGGGGAGACCGTGTCGTGGCGGCAGCACATCATTTCCGACTTCCTGTTGGGGGGCACGCGCTCGACCAGGCGGACGCGCTGCTGACCCGTGACCGGGGCTACTATCAGACCCACTTTCCAGAGCTGAGCTTGCGCGCGCCCGCATAGTCGGAGCCGCGCGGCGCAAGCGGTTACTGCCACCCCGGAGGCTCGCGTGCTATTGATTATTGGGGCGGGACACTTGCTACTGCCGACGCCCTTTGTCCGGCTCTCACGCCTGTTCGATCTCGAACTCATGATTCCGTATCTGGGCTGATGGGTCAGGACCGGTTGGACAGGGGCACGCGCCGTGGGTCTTTGATAGCATCGGCAGCTCCTCAACCCTCGGCTTCCGGCTGCGAGGAAACGCGTGCGAGGAACCCCGAGACCAGATCCTCCACTCCTTCTGCCTCCTCCGGCACGAAGTGGCCGACATTCGGGAAGGTGTGGACCTCGGCGTGAGGGAACAGCTCGCGCCAGCGCGGGAGCTGCTTGCCGAACGCGCTGTCCTTCTCGCCCCACAAAATCAGCGCGGGCTGCTGCGCGGTGCGGTCGCGCTGGTTCCAGAGCCCCGCGTACCAGTCGCTGGAGCCGATAAGTTCGCGGGCGTACACTGCCGTCGACCGCCGATCCCTCGGAGTGGGGAAGGGGCCGAGGTACTGGGCGTGGACCTGCTTCGTGAGCGTCGCCTTCTCGGCCCACGCTGATCGGAGTATCACCCTCGGGGAAAAGTTCAGGCGAGTGTACAGCAGCCGCCCGACCGGACCACCCAGGAGCTTGCTCCCCAGCTCGTACTGACGATCCCCCTTGAGCGACCACATCCACGTGTTGAAGAGCACGAGTGCGCGAACGTTCTCGGGATGCTCGACCGCATACGATAGCCCGATCGGACCGCCGAAGTCGTGGACCACGAGGGCGATGTCCCGAAGCCCCAGGTGCTCGATGAGCTGACTGAGAGCGCGTGCCTGGTCCGCTGGGCGGTAGCCGTACCCGTCTGGCTTCTCGGAGAGTCCGAAGCCGGGCAGGTCTGGCGCGATGCAGCGGTAGCTGCCCGAGAGATCCCGGATGAGCCGACGATACAGGAACGACCATGTCGGCGTGCCGTGGACCAGCACGACCGGCGGCCCGCTGCCCTCGTCGACGTAGTGCATGCGGCCACCCTCGGTGTCCAGCCAATGCGGCGCGAACGGGTACTCCGCCCGGTCGACCCAGTGTGTGTCCTCCATCGTGTCTCCCCCTTTTCCTCGTGGTTCGGTCGCTGGTTGCCCATCAGGGCGGCGGCGTTTCCCGGTATCGCGCCACAACCGCGTCAGCCACCTCCCGCAGCGGGAAGTGCTCGGGGTCGCGGGCGTACTGCTGGGAAAGTCCGTCGATAAGTGCGAAGAGTATCCGTGCCTCGGTCTGCGGGTGGGGCAGGCCGAGCGTGCGAAACGGCTCCTCCAGGGTGTCCAGGATCGTGCGTTCCCACGCCGGGAGGTCCGCGCCCAGCCCAGCCAGCACGGCCGGTTGCGCCCGCACGCCGTACGCGAGCCGCCAGAACTCGAGGTTCTCCTCCACGATTGCGAAGCACGCGCGGATGTAGCGCCGAAGTCGCTCAGCGGGCGGGTCCGAGCCGTGCAGCGCCTCGAACGACCGAAGCACATCGTGCATCGAGCGCTCGAAGAGCGCCTTGAGCACGTCATCTTTGCCCGCAAAGTAGTTGTACAGCAGCCCCTGGGAGATGCCCGCCTCCCCCGCGATCATCCGCACCGAGGTCCGCTCGTAGCCGAGGCGAGAGAACAGCGCCAGCGCGCTCGCGAGGATCCGCTGTCGACTCTCCTCGCGCGCCGATTGCTGCTGCTGCTCCGTGCGTGGGGACACTGCCACCTCTTTGAATGAACGACCATTCAATAATAGTTTTACCTGCACGGGAAATCAACTCTTCGCGAGCGCACGCCGCAAAGGCGGTAGAATATGCCCGGAGCGGCGAATAGCAGAGTCGACCTCCGTGCGGGCAAAACGAAGCGGCGTTTGACTGGGCGACCTGTCCATCCACCGGCCGTCCATACAACACAACCACTGAACGTCGGCACGACGGGGATCAACGCATACCACCGTGAGCGCTATACCGGGGGTCGGAGGCGATACATGCGAGAGCAGTCTGCGACAGGGATGGAGACGACCCAGGGACACGTTATCGTGTGCGGGCTCGATGAGCTTGGCTTGAATACCCTGGAGGAGTTGCGTCGGCTCGGTGAAGACACAATAGTCGTCGCCGACCGGGCCGACGAGTCGTTCGTGACCGCCGCGCGGGCTATGGGCGCTGCGGTCGTTCGTGGCTCCTATACGGACGAGCGCGTGCTCCGTCAGGCGGGTATCCACGGGGCACTCGCGCTGGTCATCGTGGAGACCGAGGATGTGGGGAACCTCCACGCCGCGCTCGCCGCACAGGAACTGAACCCCGCCGTGCGAATCGTCGTCCGTATGTTTAACCAGGACCTGGGTCGGCGCCTGGAAGACCTCTTCGCGGACTGTCACGTGCTCAGCTCCTCCGCGATCGCCGCGCCCGCATTCGTCTCCGCCGCGCTGCATCACGACTGGGATCAGCGGGTCGAGGTCGCCGGGCGGGTGCTCACCGTACACGAGGGGAGCGCGCGCGAGCCGCACGTCATTCTCCCCCTCGCGCGCGTCGACCCGGATGGCACAACGACCCTCTTTCCGGAGGAGGGCGAAGATTTGCTCTGCCTCGTGGACGGCGATCTCTCGCAGCGGCCAGAGGCAGAACAGCGTCGACGCCTGGCAGAGACGAACAACGGGATCGCGCGGACGCGGCGACTCGGCGCGGCAGGGGTGGCTGGCTCGCTCTGGAGCCTCCTCCGCGCCGACGTTCGCCTGCGATGGCTCCTGATGCTCCTTCTGGCGATCGCCGCGATCAGCGTCCTCATCTTCTACGTCTTCACCGACCTGGGTCTGGTGAACTCGATCTACTTCACGGTCACGGTGATCTCGACCACGGGCTTCGGCGATATCAATCTGCGTGACGCTCCTGCTGCCCTGAAGCTGTACGGAGCGGGACTCATGCTCGTCGGCGCTGCGGTCCTCACCACCTTCTATGTATTTGTCACCGATGCGATTGTAAGCGCGCGGGTCGGGAGGATCGGCTCGGTAATCGACTCCCAGATGAGCGGGCACATCGTGGTCTGTGGCGTCGGCAGCGTGGGGTATCGGGTGATCGAGGAGATCGTGCGGGCGGGCGTTCCCGTCGTCGCGGTCGAGCTGGATGAAGACAGCAACTTCCTGCCGCCGGTGCGCAGCCTCGGCGTGCCGACGCTTATCGGCGACGCGAAGCTAACCGAGACGCTCGCTGCGTTGAACATCGAGAAGGCTCGCTGTGTGGTCGCCGCGACCGACGACGATGTCGCGAACCTGGAGACCGCGCTCAATGCCCAGGCCCTGAACCCGGACCTGCGCGTCGTGGTCCGCATCTTCGATCCCGACCTCGCGGCGCGGGTGGAACGCGCGTTCGACATCCATACCTGCCGCAGCGTTGCCGCCCTTGCCGCGCCCACCTTCGCGATCGCGGCCATCGGAGAGCGGGTGCTCGCGACGACCTCCGTCGGCTCGGGCGTGCTCGTCTTCGCGCAACTCGACATCGAACAGGACTCCCCCCTGGCAGGCGCGGCGATCAGCACGCTGGAGGGAGGACCGGAAGGACGCGTGGTGCTTCTGATGCGGGGCGAGCAGCGCACCTGGAGACCTCCCCGCGAAACAGTGCTCGCCGTGGGAGACGAACTGGTCGTAGTCGCCACGCGCCCCGGCCTCGCCCGCATGCTCGACGATGCCGAGGCCGCCGCACCGCGAGGACGAAGTTAGCGCAGCCGCGCGTGGTTACCCGGCGCCGGTAGTGCGAACGTCCCCGAGGTGAAACCGCTGCACCGTCACGACGTACACGCCAAGCGTCAGAGTTAACACCCCTGCCGCAGTCCAGAAGATGCCCACCGTGCCGACCCGGTCGAGCAGTGCGCCGCCGACAAGCGAGCCGCTGATACTGCCGAAGCCGAAGGACATTGAGGTGAGGAGTCCCTGTGCGGTCGCGGCAAGCTCCCGCCCCGCCAGGCCGTGAACGAGCGTGACCGAGGCCATCAGAAACGCGCCATACGAGAGTCCGTGCAGGAGCTGCACCGGCAACACCCACTCCGGATCGGGAATGAGCGCGTACGCGACGAAGCGGATTATGTAGACCACTATCGCCAGACCCAGCAGCCTGGTGCTACCCAGCCGCGACAGGAACCACGCGCCGAACGCGACCACGGGCAGCTCGCTCGCCGCGTTGAGCGCGAACGCGCGGCCAATCAGCTCCGCGCTGCCGCCCAGCTCGCGCAGATGGATACTGAGAAACGCATACATCGCGCTCGCGCTGCTCGATATAAGAAACGTCGTGAGCAGCAGGGCGACGAGCGGTTTGTTCCTGGTCACCGCGCCGAGTCCTCCCCAGAGTGGCCCCGCCGAGCGCTCACTGAGGCGAGGCAGTCGGAATGTGGACGCGCACGCGAGCAGCAGGCACGCCGAGTACGCCAGCAGGAACAGTGTCGTCACGTCCGCGCCCATCAGCTCCCCGACAACGAACACCGCCGCCGTGAACCCCAGCGAGCCCCACACGCGCAGGCTGCCATACGACTTCTTGCGCCGCTCACTGATCATCAGTCCATAGCTGTCGATGAGCGGCGCCGTAGGGGCATACAGCAGCGCCAGGATTCCGACTACCAGGAAGATCGGCCAGAAGCCCTGCAACTGGGTGAGTACCAGCGCGAGCATCGCAGGGATCAAGAGCGCCGCACGGAGCACGAAGCGGTGGTTGGCGCGAGAGTCCGCGATCGCGCCCCAGATCGGCGCGAAGAACGCCACACCCATCGCCGGTAGCGCCACGAGTATCCCGATCTGCGTTCCGCTGAACCCGAGCTCGTTGTAGTACGGCGCGATGAACGGCGTCAGCGTGCCGATCGCGCCAAACGCCCACCAGTACGTCCCGCGTATCCACAGGTCCGGCCTGCCCGGAAGCTCCACTTCTGGTGCAGCCTGCAGATCAGTTGTGGACGCCTGCGTCATAAAACGTATCCTCCGTGGGACTTCCGCATCCGTCCAGTCTAGCGGATTGCGGGACGGCTGGACGAGCGATCAGCTAAACTGCACACTCGCGGCGCGAGCGACCGCCACGAGTATCCACGAAATGGTTGGGGAGGACGACGATGCAGTCAACAACCCGCACAAAATTTGGTATGGCCTACCGCGACCTGAACAAAAACGGAGTGCTCGACCCGTATGAAGACCCGCGCCGCCCTGTGGACGAGCGCGTCGAGGATCTGGTCGCCCGGATGACACTGGCGGAAAAGGCGGGGCTGCTGTTCCACACCTACGTGGCGTTCCGGATTGAAGACAGCGCAGCCTTCGTGAACGCTGATCTGGGTCCGATGCCGACGGGCGCGATGGTGACGACCCAACGGATAAACCACTTCAACTTCCCGCCCATCCCGGAGCCACGCCTCGCGGCGCAGTGGCACAACAAGGTTCAGGCGTTGGCCGAGGACACCCGGTTGGGCATCCCGGTCACTTTCTCCTCCGACCCGCTCCACGGGTTCTCGGATAACCCTGCGGCGAACCTGGCAATGCCGGCGTTCTCCCGCTGGCCCGAGCCTCCCGGCCTGGCCGCCATCGGTGACCCCGCACTCGTTCAGGAGTTTGGCGACATTGCCCGGCGGGAGTACGTGGCCGTCGGGATCCGCGTCGCGCTCCACCCAACAGCCGACCTGGCAACCGAACCACGATGGGCCAGGACCAACGGCACGTTCGGGGAGGACGCCGACCTCGCCTCGCAAATGACCGCCGCGTACATCCGCGGCTTCCAGGGCGAGGCACTCGGCCCGGACAGCGTGGCGTGCATGACGAAGCATTTCCCCGGCGGCGGGCCGCAAAAGGACGGCGAGGACGCGCATTTCGCCTACGGCAGGGAACAGGTGTACCCTGGCGACAACTTCGAATATCACCTGATCCCGTTCGAAGCGGCGTTCGCGGCTGGCACCGCGCAGATCATGCCGTACTATGGCATGCCGGTGGGGACGGCGCTCGAGGAGGTTGGCTTCGGCTTTCACAAAGAGGTGGTCACCGGCCTCCTGCGCGAGCGATACGGGTTCGACGGCGTGATCTGCACCGACTGGGGGCTGCTCACGGACCGGGATCTAGGCGGCGCGCTGATGATTGCGCGGGCGTGGGGCGTGGAGCACCTGAGCGTCGACGAGCGCGTCGCGAAGGCGCTGAACGCCGGCGTAGACCAGTTCGGCGGCGAGTCCTGCCCCGAGGTCGTTGTCGGTCTGGCCGGGGCCGGCGTGATCTCCGAGGAAAGACTCGACGAGTCCGTACGGCGGTTGCTGCGGGATAAGTTCCGGCTGGGCCTGTTCGACGATCCGTACGTGGACCCGGATATGGCGGAGAGCGTTGTCGGCAGCCCGGAGTTCCGCGCAGCCGGGGAGACCGCCCAGCGCAGATCCATCGTCGTGCTGAAGAACGGCGAGGTCTCGAATGGAACCATCCTGCCGCTGCGGGGCAGACCGAAACTCTACATAGAGAACGTCGCTCCGGACGTCGCCGCCGAATACGGCGAGGTTGTGGCGAACGTGAAGGATGCCGATGTGGCGATTCTGCGGCTCCGGACGCCGTTCGAACCGAGGGATCGGGAGCCCCTGGAAACATTCTTCCACGCAGGCGATCTGAGCTTCGGCGAGGAGGAGAAGGCGCGCATCGTGAGCATACTGACATCGGCGCCGACGGTTGTAGACATCTACCTGGACCGCCCCGCAGTCATACCCGAGATCGCCCGTGCGAGCGCGGCACTGCTGGCAAACTTCGGCGCTAGCGACGCCGCACTGCTCGACGTGGTGTTCGGGCGGTTCTCGCCGACCGGAATGCTCCCGTTCGAGCTGCCGTCCTCGATGGACGCAGTGCGGCGGCAGAAAGAGGACGTGCCATACGACTCGGAGCACCCGTTGTTTCCGTTCGGCCACGGCCTGGTTTACGGAGATGACGGGAGTCCGTGAGCTGGCAGGATCCTACCCGCACCCATGAACGCCCGCTGCGACACGGGCTTTCACTAATACCAACCCTCCGTGATGGTGGCGGTCATATGCAGGGGTAGCTCCGTAGGGATGTTCAATTGAACGCCCC
>JACDAU010000498.1 GCA_013695265.1 Chloroflexia bacterium | reverse complement strand
GCTCGTGTTCACCCACCCACTCGCGCCCGAGGCGGGCGAGGATCCGGATGTTGCGGTGCTGCGGGAAGCGTGGGAGGAGACCGGGCTGCACGAACTGACGCTGGTCGGCTTGCTGGGTGAACGGGTCTTCGACGCATCGCCCCTGGGCCGCGACGAGTTGAACTTTCGCCGATTCTACCACCTCATGTGTGCCGGTGACCCGCCCGATGTGTGGAGACACTTCGAGCGCGATCCCTCCGACGGCAGCACCGTTCCGATCCCGTTCGACTTCTTCTGGGCGAGGTTGCCACACGAGGTGCCGCCCCTGGTCGCCGATCACGACGCGTGTATACCGCAGTTGCTCACCGCACTGGAGACAGGCGTTAGCAGTTAGGTGTTAGTCGCTCAATATGCGGGGGCAGGCACGGAGACCTGCACCCGACGGATTGGTGGCCCGACGGCAGGCGCGACCGTCACCCCGCCGTGTTCCTGCTGCAGCGGGCGTAAGGATTGATCCCGAAGGTACAGGGTGGTGAAGGTCGCATGGGCGTTCAGTTGAACGCCGCTACGGGGTTCTCGCGCCATCGCCTGCGCGGTAGAACAAGGACGACACGCACGCCACCACATCCCTAACCCCTGACGCCTGACACCTGCGGAGCGGCATACTTCGCGGCCAGCTTCCGGACCGTGGTCGCATTTCGCATCGTGACCGGCATCCCGAGCATCCTCTCAATGCGTGCGCCGGAGAACACGGAGTCGCTCACTTGTGTGCGGCACAACCAGTACAACTCGCGCCCGTGGAAGTGGAAGTCGTCGGTGGGGGTGCGGGCGGCCAGAAGCGCTTGCTGCGCCTCGTCGCTCGGCGCAGCCAGCAGGAACGCGATGTACAGCGCGTTGCCGTCTGCTTCGAGATCGGCGGCTGCGAACGGCTCGTATTGCGCGATCGCCGCTAGCTCGGCTGGGGTTCGGACGAACGTCGCCACGGCGTAGCCGAGCGACTCTCGAAGATGTCCCTCAATCTGCTCCTCGATGGCCCGCGCGTTTTGGACCGGGGCGTCGAAGATCACGTTGCCGCTCGCGATGAACGTCTCGACATTTGCGTAGCCAAGAGCCGTGAAGAACTGACGCAGGCGCTCCATCTTGACGGTATGCCCGCCGACGTTGATCGCGCGGAGAAACGCTATGTGCCGCGCTCCGGTCATTGATGGTCCTTCCCTTCCATGGTGAAATATGCGGATACGCAAGCCGATTGAATGTTTCGTTCTCCGGCGCGGCATAGGCGCGGCGTCCCGCACGCCTGATGCCTGACACCTGCCGTATTCAGCGTGCCGGGGCGATTCGGACCACGTCACCTTTTCGGATGTAGCCGGGGCGCTCGGTGGAGCCGTAGACGCCCAGGTAGTTCTCTCGGAGCTGTGCGACCGCCCGCAGCACCCGATGATCTTTCCGCGCGGTCTGTGGGTCGATGTTCACCATGACGCAGCGATCAATGCGGGCCGTAACGCGCACGCGCGCGGAATCCGGACGGTTGCCGAGCACCAGGAGCCGCTCGCCCCAGGCGTCTTCTGCAAAGGGATCGTTGCGGCGCAAATCTATCACGATGTTGATTCGGAACCGCCTAGCGTCGAGGGGCACGTCCACGTGCTCCTCCATCGAGCGCAGCGAGCCGGTCGTGACGAGCGACAGTCCCTGGCCATCGAACGTGCCGCGGTTCGCTTGTACGAGGTGGACGGGTCCGCCGTAGCTCTCCGCCATGTGTGCGAGCAACGCCTCACTCTGAATGGGCAACGACGCGCCGTCCGGCATCAGCACGGCCAGTGGGGAGGTCTTCGGGGAGGACGGCTCCGCGAAGCGAGGGGTGCAAAGGAGCATAGCGGGTGCCTGCCTGCCGGTCAACCAGGGGAAATCGGTGGGATCATCGGAGCGCGCAAAGGCGAAGCGCCGGTCACCGGCTATGCCGTGCCATCGGACCTCAACCTCGTCGACCTGCTCGCCCCGCATGGACTTGACGGGGTAGCGATACAGGGTTGTGACGATACCGATCTCTTCTGGCTCGTTGCTCATTGGGACCTCCCACGCGGTTGTGCCAACATGAGCGCGGAGTATAGCATACCCCTTGCGCGGATAGACGGGCGGAGCAAGGACGGTGGGAGCGTTTGGGATCCGCAACCGTACAGCGGTGAGTAGAGCGATTGATCTTCCGCGCAGGCGATGATGTGGCACTGGTCGTAGGGGCGTTCAATTGAACGCCCATGTAACCGCATCTCCAGCCTGTGCCTTCGGGTTCTGTGCTTTCGTCCATTGCTGTGACCGGCGTCTGTGTCATACGAACTCCGGCTGAATAGTAGCGTATCTGTCATTCCGAGCCTGCGAGGAATCCGTGGCCCAGGTTACGGATGCCTCACCGGGTTCGGGATGACATGCAACATCGTTCAAGCGGATTGCGTGTCATTCCGTGGCGTCGTCGAGGTCAAGGCCGACGATCTCCATGAGGCGGAGGGCGTTCGTGGAGGTCGCGATGCCGGGGTGCGCTCTGTAGTCGAACGTCATTCGGGGGCCGTCTAAATCGGCGGAGAGGTTCTCGGTGAAGTAGGTGGCCCGCGCCATCGAGGCGATCGGCTCCACATCCGCGAGCGTGAGGTCGTGGGTCGAGACCGCGCCGAGTGCGCCGTGATGTACCAGGTGTGCGATGATCCGGCGGGCGGCGATCTGTCGCTCGAAGGTATTCGTCCCTTGCAGGATCTCGTCGAGCAGGTAGAAGAGGCGCTGTCCCTCAGCGCGCGGCGCATCGGCGGCGTCGACCACGCCCTTGAGGCGCCGGAGCTCGGCCATGAAGTACGAGACGCCTTGCTGTAGCGAGTCCTCGATGCGCATGCTGGTCCACAGGTGGACGGGCGGAACGCGCAAGCCCTCCGAGCACACGACTCCGCCCGCGCCCGCGAGCACCAGGTTCGTGCCCAGCGCGCGCAGCAAGGTGCTCTTGCCGGACATGTTCGATCCCGTGACGAGCAGGAACGTCCCCGGCGGGCCGACCCGGACGTCGTTATGGACGCGCGCACGCCGCGGCAGCAGTGGGTGGCCGAGGTCGGTGGCCTCCAGCGAATCTGCGGCGGGGTCCACATGGGGGAAGGCCCAGTCGGGGTTGTCGTAGGAGAGGGCGGCCAACGCGGCCAGGGCTTCCGCCTCACCGAGCGCGCACAGCCAGCCGCGCACCCGCGTGCCCGCGACCACCTGCCAGCGCTCCAGCGCGTGGAGTACGTGGAAGTCCCAAAGCGTGAGCGCCTGGACCGGCAGGTACACCGCCGTGCCCGCAGGGACGATCAGCCGGGCCAGCCGGTGGACGCGGCGGATGTGTGTTGCCGCCGGGATGCCGTCGGCGGTGAGCTCGGTCTGCAGGCGGCGGAGAGCCGGGCTCGCGAACGGCCGGGCGGTGAGCAGGCCCAGGATCTCGGCGTACGAGCGCAGGGCTTCCTCCTGCCGCTCCACATCCGAGCCGATTCGGTACACGACGCGCCCGACGGTGAGGCTGAGGAGGATGTTGAAAAGGGCGATCGGAATCCACAGGGAATAGGAGAGCAGGCCGCTAAGGTCTGCGAACACCGACAGCCAGAACGCGCCGACGGAGAGCCGGGCGAGCCATACCAGCCACGAGCGGCGGGAGAGCCATGGCGCGCCCTCGGCCCAGGCGAGGAAGGGGGCCATGTCGGGCTGCGGCTCGGGCATCAGGCGGCCATGAAGGAGCAACTCGTCGCGCAGGTCCAGCAGGGGGGCCAGCTCCGCGACGGCGGCCTGCCGCTCCCGCACGGTGTTTGGCGGCGCGGGCGACGAGAGCCATGCGGCGAGCGTCTCCTCACCCGGCCCGGTGCCCGTGGTGTCGAGCAGGTGGAACAGGGAGGCGTGGCCGTAGATGTCGAGGTCGGCTGCGTATGGGTGATCGGGAGAGGCGGCCTGGGTGTGGCGCAGGGGCAGCCCGGACCAGTCGCGGGCCGAGCGCTTCTGCGTCTCGTCGCTGATGCGCCACAGCTCATCATAACGTCGCCACAGTGAGAACAGGCGAGCGTGGATGGCGACCAGACCGACAAATCCAGCGAGCAGCGCGAGACCGGCGAGGAGGAGCAGCGTCTCCCGCCGCCACAGCCCCCAGCCGAGCGTCACGGCGGCGAGGAGGAAGAGGAGCAGGCGCAGGTTTGCCACGAGGTCCATGCGTCGCGCCCGTGTGTCGCGCTGGCGGGCGAAGTGAGTGGCGCGGGCGGTGTATACCTTGTCCGGGGCGGCTTCCATCAACACGTCCGGGGAGTGGTGAGCGGGTTTTTCTTTCGTCGATGCGCTCTGGGCCATGCGGGTCTCCCAATGAGTGAGGTCCGAGAATACAGGCTGGAGGGCCTATGCGACTGGGCGGTTTCGCAGGGTAGCGGGTATCCCCAACTGCCGGAAAGGGGCCTGCTGCATCACGACACTCCGGATGCGCTATGGCGTGGCTGGTGCATCACCGTCCGCTTGTCACGGTTCGTGTTGCTCGACCTGACTGGGCAGGGCAGCGATCACCTCGACCACAGTGAGAAGCTCCATCGTCACGCCATGCGCCGCCTGGTTCTGGCTATTCGCCTCAACGCCGGCTTTGAAGGCCAGAGCCGCCGCTTCACTGTCGAGGACAATCATCGTGTGGTCCTTGCCCGTGCTATGGTCGTGTGTCCAGTAGCCCGCCACGAAACCGGGACTCCGACAAACATCGGGAACGATGCGCTCCCGGAGAAACTGTACCTGCGCCTCGGATTGCTGCTCATCGCGTTGCCAGATGCCAACCACTGCGTATATGGCGTGGTCTCCTCTTGATTCCTGTTGCCTTTATCGCCGTTGGTCGGAGCGGAGCAACGGTAGCACGTCATGTGATAGTCACAAGGCACGAACTGATAGCGGCGTGCGCGCTGCCCCAGTGTACACGTCCGGCGTCGGAGAGGGCACGCCGCAGTTCCGCCGCAGTGGGGGTGTGCGATGCTTGGCGTGGGCGGGGAGGGCGTATAATAGCGCCGCCGTCTCTTCAAGCCTCGGTCCCCGCGGGATCGAGCGGTCTGGGCGAGGGCGCCCATGCTCAAGGCGGCAGGCGGCCCGTGATGGAAGTGCACATTCGGATGGGAGGTAGACATGGCGGTGGCGGAACGCGCGCAGCACGGGCATCCGGGGCCGGAGTGGTCAATTCCGCGCTCCAGCGTGGTGAGCTGGGTGCTGTACGACCTCGCGAACACCATCTTCAGCCTGAGCATCGTCAGCCTGTACTTCTCGCTCTGGGTCGTGGACGCGATGGGGGGCTCGGATCGGCTCTACGGCAACGTCAATAGCATCTCGATGGCGCTGATGTTCTTCACAGCCCCGATCATCGGTGCGCTCTCGGATCAGATGCCGAGGCGGATGCCGTTCCTGATCGTGAGCACCCTGGTATGTGTGAGCCTCACGTTTTTCCTGGGCACGGGTGGCCTGGTCACTTCCCTCGTCCTCTTCGGTTTGGCGAACTATTTCTTCCAGGCAGGTTTCATCTTCTACGATGCGCTGCTCCCGGAGGTCAGCACCGAGGAGAACCGCGGCAGGGTCGGCGGCCTCGGGGTCGGGGTTGGCTACCTCGGCTCGATCATTGCTATTCTCGGGGGTCGGCTGCTGCTCCCCGAGAACCCCACGCCGGATGACTACCGGAGCGTGTTTCAGCTAACGGCGCTGCTCTTCCTGGGTTTCGCGCTTCCGGCGTTCTTCTTTGTCCGCGAGCGGCCCCGACGCGTCGCGTCGATCGGGCTGCGCTCCCTCGGCCGGGCGTTCACGGAGATCGGGCATACCGTGCGACGGGCCGGTCGCTACCCCGGTCTCGGTCGCTTTCTGATCGGGCGGGCATTCTACGCGGACGCGGCAAACACGCTTATCGTGTTTATGAGCATCTACGTGACGCAGGAGTTGGGCTTCACCACCACCGAGGCGCAGTACCTTCTGCTCGCGACGATCCCGGCGGCGGTGGTCGGTGGCCTCGTGTGGGGCGTTGTCGTGGACCGGCTGGGACCGAAGCGGACGCTGAACATGGTGCTCCTGCTCTGGCTCGTCGTGCTCGCGCTCGCGGTGGCGATCCCGGTGCTCGGGCTGCCGACGGCTCTGATCTGGGTTGCTGGTGCGCTGGCGGGGATCGCGCTCGGTGGGCTGTGGACGGCGGACCGTCCGTATATGCTGCGCCTCACGCCGCCGCGCTATCTGGGGCAGTTCTACGGGTTGTACTCAATGGTTGGGCGCTTCGCGGCGATCGTCGGCCCCGTGCTGTGGGGGTTGATCGTGACCACGCTGGGCTGGGGGCGGCCCGCTGCGGTCGCTAGCCTGCTCGTCCTGGTTGCTATCGCGTATGTGATCCTCCGCGGCGTCTCCGACGAGCCGCGCGTGTGGGGGCCGGACGACCTGGTTGAGCGCGAGGTGGCGTAGCGAGCGTGCCTGCCTGCAGCGTTAGCCGCGCGTGGGTGGCGACCGGGATTGCTTCCCCGACGACGTGCCGGGCGGCAGGCACTAATGAACGACTTCAGGTCGGCGCGCTCTACGCGGTCTTCCGGCCGGTGATGACGTTCCAGATGATCGCGGCCAGCGCCACGACGAGCAGGATGTGAATAGCGCTGCCGAGGAGGTCGAAGAACAGACCCGCCAGCCACACAACTATCAGGATCACAGCTATCGCCCAGAGAATCCCTACCATTCTTGTGTCCTCCTTTGTCGAGGTTACAGGAGCTTGTTGAGCATGGACCGTGCCATCTGCTCGGAATCCCGGGAACGGAGGCCGCACGCCAGCTCGATGAGACGAGGATCATGCCGCCGTGGGCGAGCCGGGCCACCATCCCATCAGGGCGCCGCGCCGGAGTCGATGGCAAACGATTACACGTCCACACCGCCCTCGGCGGGGATCGTGCTACTCGACCGTCGATGCGGGCGAATCATCGCCCGTGGCTTTGGCGTAGGGATCCCGGACGAGGAGGGTGGACTTGGCTAAGGGAAGCAAGACGGTTGTGTACTCGGCGATGGGGGCGAACGCCGTAATTGCAGCGAGCAAGTTCGCTGTGGGGTTGTTAACCGGAAGCGCCGCGATGCTCGCCGAGGCCGCGCACTCGCTGGCCGACACGATCAACCAGGTGTTTCTGCTCGTAAGCATCAATCTGGGGGATAACCCCGCAGACGAGGACCACCCGTATGGTCACGGCAAGGAGCGGTTCTTCTGGGCTTTCCTCGCGGCCATCTTCATCTTCATCGCGGGTGCGGTGTTCTCGTTGTACGAGGGGGCGCAGAAGGTGCTCCATCCAGAGGCGCATCACGGCTCACTCTGGCCGGCCTACCTGGTGCTCGGCCTCGCGTTCCTGTTCGACTCGGCGGTGCTGGTGATCGCCCTGCGGGAGGTGCGGCATCAGGCGGAGGCGGCGGGGCTGACCGCCCGTGAGTTCCTGCGGGAGACGAGCGATACGACACTCAAGACAGCACTCTATGAGGATGCCGCCGCTACAACGGGCGTGGTGGTCGCAGCTCTCGGACTCTTCATTGTGCAGGTCACCGGCAACCCCATCTTCGACGGTCTCGCCTCGGTGATGATCGGGATCATACTCATCTACGTGGCGATCATGCTTGGTCGCGAGGCGAGGGATCTGCTGCTCGGCTCGGCCGCGCCGCATCGGGTCCGCAGGATGATAGAAGAGGCGATATCGAGCTTCCCGGAGGTGCGCCAGATCGTTACGGTGCTCACCATGCAGTTGGGGGTGGACAGCATCCTGGTGACCGGGGAGCTAAACGTCCGCGACGACCTGACCACGGACGAGATCGAGGATGTCATGACCCGGATCAGCGAGCGCATCCGGCAGCAGGTGCCCCAGGTACGCAATATCTACCTGGAGCCCCACCGGGCAACCGAGGGTGGAATGCGGAGGGTCGAGAGTAGACGCGCGCCCGACTGAACAATGGGGTTCCGGCTCGCCGGTCCCGTCGCTGCGACCGCGCGGCGCGGTATCCGCGGACATGGTACCACCACAGCAAGCCACTACGTGACGGCCTCCGTCCTTCATAGGCTGCGTCATAGGTCCCTGCCGCCTTCGCTGCAAGCAGGTGCGGCGGTACGCCACTACAGCGGTGGGCACGAGGGTTGGGCCTCCACATCGGCAAGGGGGCGGGCCGCAGCCCGCGGGCGGCCACGGAGAACCGCCCCTACGCGCCTCATCGTTGATGCTCAATGCTGTAGGATTCAGCGCCCATCCGTAGGGCCACCGTTCGAGCGGCCGATGAGGTGTGCCGCCGGGTGCGCGTGCTGGTATAATCAAGCTCGGAATTGAATAGGGGCGTCTGCCCCCGCGAAGCGCAGGCATCAGGTGGAGTCCGTCAAACGGGCTCCGCCTTTTCTGTTTCTGCCGTTTCTTGTGAACGATCAGGAGGATGAACGTGCACACACCAGAATCATTCACCCAGCGGACCACCATACGGGAGGCGGACGCGCTCCTGGA
>JACDAU010000495.1 GCA_013695265.1 Chloroflexia bacterium | reverse complement strand
GGTTCATCTACCTCGGCTACCTGATGCTCCGGGCGTACGCGCCCACGCGCGAGCAGGGCGCGCGGTACGCGGCGGTGCTGGGCATCATCGGCTTCGTTGACGTGCCGATCGTGTATCTCGCGACGACGTGGTGGCGCACGCTGCACCCGGAGGCGGTGATCACGCCCGATGGCGCGGCGATGGACCCGAGGATGCTGCTCGCCTTCCTCGTTTCGCTTGGGGCGTTCACGCTACTGTACGCGTACCTCATGCTCCGACGCGTGCGGATCGAGCGGCTCCAGGAGCGCGTGGAGGCGCTGGAGGACGAGGCGGTGTACGAGGGGAGGGTGCCCGGCCGTGGATAGTCTCGGCTACCTCATCGCCGCGCTCGCCGTGACGGTCATCGGCATCCTCGTATACGTCTACTACCTCGGCACCCGCACACGCGAACTCCGCCGCGACCTCGCCGCGCTGGGGCGGGCCGAACGCTCCGACCGCCGGACGTGAGAGCCCTCGGCACGACCCACCTTTCCCGTGCACAGATGGCCGCGCTCGGGATCATGGCGGTGCTCATCGCGTTCCTCGGGCTCCTCGGCTACCGGCTCGCGAACCCATCGGTCGTCGGGGGCGCGCCCGGCGTGAACGCGCAAGGACGGCCCGGCACTCTGCGGTCGGACCAGCCCGCCGATTTCACCCTCCAGGGCTTCGACGGGCAACCCATCGCTCTCGCGGACCTGCGGGGCAAGGTCGTCGTCGTCAACTTCTGGTCCTCCTGGTGCGAGCCCTGCAAGGACGAGGCGCCGGAGCTGGAGCGGACCTGGCAGCGATACAAGGACCGGGGCGTTGTCATCGTCGGCGCGAACGTGTGGACGGAGGATCAGGAGGCGCGCGGCTTTTTGGAGGAGCAGGGGATCACGTACCCGAACGGCAGCACCGAGGCCGCGCTCGCCGCGGAGTACGGGCTCACCGGCATCCCGGAGACGTTCATTATAGACCGCGACGGCAAGCTCGTGCGCCGCTGGCTCGGCCCCCTCACCGAGCAAGAACTCGCCGACATGTTAGATACCACCATCGCCACTGCACCGCGCCGGTAGCCTGGAACGTGGTTTCCGGTGATCGCACACCAACTCCGGCCCAATGGTAGCGCATCTGTCATTCCGAGCCTGCGAGGAATCCGTTGTATGGGTTACGGATCCCTCACGGAGTTCGGGATGACATGCTACAGGAGTGAGCAAGAAGATTGAACCTTCAGAATGGCAGGGGGCGGGCTGCGGCCCGCGCGCAGGCACGGAGATTTGCCCCTACCCGGCTCAAGGGTGGCGCCCACCGCTGTAAAGAGTTCAATCGGATTACGTATAAGCCTCCACATCGGCCAGGGCGATCCCCGTGCCGCCCCCGCGTCACGAGCCGCCCTGCGACGCGATGAATGAACTCAAACAGATCGCGTTTTGCGCGCAACCCGATGGTGGTCTCGCCGGGCAGCACTGCTACCCTCTACTTATTAATAGGACTTGAGACGGTCCGATTGGGCGCATTCTCGCCATCTCTTACGAAACTCTAACCTTTGGGGTACAGCGGTGCGCAGGGGGATCGCTGCCTGGGCCCACGGAGGTATGGGGGCGGCCACTACTTCCCGCCCCCAACCAGCTCCCGCTGTGGTGCGTCGATACCGGGTGAGGGATGAAGACGCCGCCGTGACGGCTCGGGCAGGCGCTCGAACCCGCTGCTGATCCAGGTCGTCGCCAAGATCAACGCCATGATCGCCGCGGTCGGCGGCAGGATCAGCCAGGGCCAGACCGCTCGATTGAAAAGCAGTGGTTCATTGAACGCGTAGCTCAACATCGTCCCCCAGCTCACCGAAGCGCTGTCCCCCAGGCCGAGGAACGCGAGCGTCGCCTCGGCGAATATGGCGAAGCGCACCGTCAGGGTCAGCTTCGTCGGCAATACGTCGAGCGTTGCTGGTAGCAAGTGCCGCCGGACGATGTGCGCGTCCGTCGCCCCGAGCGCTCTCGTTGCCTCGATGTATGATGCGGAGCGGGTTTGCAGCACAACACTGCGCACCACGCGCGCGAACGCCGGCCAGGAGAGCAGGGCGAGCACCAGGATGAGGTTACGGCGGCTCGGCCCAACGAGGGTGACTACCAGCAGGTAGAGTGGGATGTTCGGCAGCGCCAGCAACAGATCGGACAGGGCCATCAGCGGCGCCTCCAGCCAGCGGACCATCCCTGCGGCGAGGCCAACAAGCCAGCTCAACCCCGTCGAGATCATCGCTACCGAGACGGCCACGATCAACGACGTGCGCGCGGCGTAGAGTAACTGACTCAGGAGATCCTGTCCGATGTCGTTCGTGCCCAGCGGGTGCGCGCGCGTGGGCAGCGTCAGGGGAGTAGCGGTTGGGAGGCGCGGATCGTACGGCGCAAGCAACGGGGCGAACACCGCGGCGGCCGCTAGCACGCCGAGCACTCCCCAGCCCGCCCAGAAGAGCGGGGGGCGGCGCTTATCCATAGGCAGAGCCTCGACGCCGATCAAGCCAGAGATACGCCAGCTCGGCGGCGAACGTTGCCGCCAGGACGCCGAGACCCGCGAGCAGAAACAGCGCCTGGAGCACCGGGTAGTCCCGCGCACGGATCGACTGGAACGCGAGTAACCCGAGACCCGGCACGCCGAACACCCGTTCCACCACCAGCGCACCGCCCAGAACGGACCCGAGCCGCAGCGCGAAGTAGGTCAACAGCGGAAAGGCGATGTTGGGCAGCGCATGTCCCAGAGCAACCTGTCGCTCCCGTAAGCCCTTCGCGCGAGCGACGATCAGCCAGGGCTCGCGATGGGCGCCCACGGTGGCATCACGGGCGATCAGCAGGAACCCCGCGGCGGCGCTAAGGACGAGCGTAGTGGCCGGTAGCGTCAGGTGCCACAGGATGTCCAGCGCCCAGCGCACCCATCCGGCGGCGTCATCTTCGTAGCTGGAGAACGCCGTCTGACCACCGAGCAACGGGAACCACCCGAGGCCAATGGAGAACACCAGCAGCAACCCGATCGCAATCAGAAACTCCGGCAGCGCCGACAACGCCGCCATGACCGACACCAGCACACGGTCGCGCGCGCTGCCCGGACGCCACCCAGCCATCATCCCGAGCGCGGTGCCGAGCATGCCCGCGATCAGCAGCGACGTGAGCAATAGGCCGAGCGTCCACGGCAGGCGGGCAAACAGTAGGGCAGCAACCGGCGCTGGTCGCGCTATCGAGAAGCCGAGGTCACCACGCGCCAGCTCGCGAAGATAGGACGCGAACTGTCGGTCCAGCGGCTCGTCGAGGTGATAGTATGCCCGGAGCTGCGCCTTCGCCGCCGCTGAGAGCGGGACGGCTGGATCCGTCCCCTCACCGGAACTGAAGCCAAGCGGGTCGCCCGGCAGGAGCCGCGGTATAAAGAAGTTCAAGCAGACCACGGCAATAGCGAGCAACACGTACCGGATCAGGAGGCGCGCCACGTCACCGCCCATAGGGACCGGTCAGGCTTCGATCAGCGAGAGCTTGTTGTTCGGAAAAGGAATGCCGTTCATCAGTCCGCCCCAGGTCTCCATCGGCGTGAAGGCGCTCGGGTCGTACACCCAGTAGAACCGGCGGTGGTACAGGACGATCGTTGGCAACTCCTCGGCCAGAATCTCCTGCATCCGACTAACAACCGGGCGGCGTTTCTCCGGGTCGAGGATAGCGGCTTGCTGCGTGCCCAGCCGGGTATATTCCTCGTTCTGAAAAACCGAGCCCTGCGCGAAGGCGTTCGCCTCCTCGCCCGCATACCAGCGCCGAAGGTAATCCGGATCGCCACCCACGCCGATGTGCGCGGTGAGCGCGACCTGAAAATCGCCGTCGCTCAGGATTTGGGCGCGGGTCGGGGGGTCCACGCGCTGCACCTTCAGGGTGATCCCAACCGCTTCCAGCATCGGCGCCATCAGATCAGGCTCCCGTGCGTCGGCGTTCGCGAGCAGATCAAGCTGGTATCTCTTGCCGCCAAGCAGTTCCCGCGCCCGAGCAGGGTCGTACCCATACTCCTGCACCGATGCATGGTACCAGGGCGTCTCCGGTGGCACGACGCCCGCACTCCCGACGATCGCCGGTCCGCGGGTAATCGTCTCCGCGATGCGCTTGCGGTCAAGCGCGTACGCGATTGCCTGACGCACTTCCTTTTGATCCAGTGGTGGCCGCTTCGTATTGATAGCCAGCCGGACGAGCGAGAGGGGCGCGGTCTCGAACACCTTGAGCCGGGGATCGTTCGCAAGCACGTCGCGCACCGAGGCGTCGGTGGTGAGCGATACATCGGCGTCACCTTGCCGGACAATCTCGACACGCGCCTCCTGGGGCACGGACTGTTGACGCCACTCCGAGACGAGCGGCCGTCCCCGCCAGTAGCGCTCGTTCGCCGCAAGGCGATACGATCCCTCGGCTTCCTCGTGCGCCAGGAACTTGTACGGTCCACTGCCGATCGACGCGTCGGGGCCAGCGTAGGCTACCGGGTCGGCGACCGGGGCCCAGACATGTCGCGGGATAATCGGCACCACCCCGGCGATGTCCTCAAGGAAGGCCGCGTACGGTCGCTTCAGCTTGATCCGCACCTCGTGAGACGCCGACACCTCAGTGGACGCAACCACGTCCGTGGGCATCCATCGGTACGGGTTCTTCGCGTAGTAGTCAAAGGAGAACTGCACGTCCTCGGCGGTCAGCGGTTTGTTGTCGTGCCAGGCGGCGTCCTCCCGGAGCCGGAAGGTGTACTGGCTGCCGTCGTCCGCAACATCCCACGCCGACGCCAACCAGGGAACGATTCCGCTGCCGTCCTTCCATGTAAGCGTGTCATAGATAAGGGTGAGGAGGACCGCTCCTCCGGGTCCGGCGGTTGACACCTGGAACGGCGTCAAGTTGCCGACATCCGCCCATGTTCCCCTATGTGTCGCTGTCGGGGATACGTTAGCCCCTGGCCCGTGGGTTGCCTGTGAGCCGGGTGTGCTCGCGCCGCACGCGGACAGGAACACCGCACCGATCGCTCCAACTATCCCGCGGAGCACTTGCCTGCGGGTCAGGCTGTCCATGGTTATCACTTTCTCTCTCCTTGTACACACCGAGTTCTGTTTTTAGCCACAGGAAAGATACGCTTCACAAGCCATGTGAGGTATCCACCCGACGTGATACCTTAGATCGTCTGATTCGCCAGCGTCAGGTGATGGATGGTATGG
>JACDAU010000494.1 GCA_013695265.1 Chloroflexia bacterium | reverse complement strand
ATGTGCGCTCGCTCGCGCAGACCCACAATCTGCTCGGCATCCTCGCCGGTAGCCAGGGCGACCACCGCACCGCGCGCCATTATCTGGAGCACAGCCTGGCGCTCGCCCAAACGCTCGACGACCCCGGCGCCCGTGTCGCCGCCCTCAATAACCTCGCGCTCACCTCCCGCGCGGGCGGCAATGTCCGGCGCGCGCTGGAACTGGAGGAGGAAGCGCTCGCGATCTGCGCCGCGCAGGGTGACCGCCATCGCGAGGCCGCACTGCACAACAACCTTGCCGACATCCTGCACGCCACGGGGCAGCGCGAGGCCGCGATGGCACACCTCAAACTCGCCGTGACCATCTACGCGGAGATCGGCGTCGAGGCCGGCGCCGTGCGGCCCGAGGTCTGGAAGCTCACCGAGTGGTAGGACTTCGAGGCTCAGGCCCGCGCTCGCGCAACCACAGGCTCACGTGCGCGGGTTGCACCGTCTCGTTCACGACACCGATGAGCCTGCCGTTGAGCGCGTCAAGGTCCACCTCGTCGCGCAGGTGCGCGCTGTACGCCTGGAGCGTCCGGGCGGCGTCATACTTCCCGCGGTAGAAGCGGCGGTCGATGAAGCCCTGGACACGACGACGAAGAGGCTGGAAGAGGGCGGCTATCGCGAGCGTCGAGGCGACCACCGCCACGCTGGATTCCTGCCCGGTGATCGCCCGCAGCATCGCCTGTATGGCTGCTACCCCGCCGAAGTACACGGCCGCAAGGGATGCGGTCAGCGCGCCGTAGACCAGCGTTCGACGGATGATGAGGTCTATGTCATACAGGCGGTATTTCAGGATTGCAACGCCCGTGGCCACCGGGAGTGGTGCCATAGGGAGCGTGAAGAGCAGTGCATCACCCGGGATCAGACGAAGCACGGCCGCCGCCAGTCCCGAGCTCATCAGCAGTACCATCAGCGCTACCGCAAACACGAACCACTTGAGCTGCTCCCGCTCTTCGCCCCGTGCGTGGCGGAACCTCCTGACGACGGCGGCACCGCAGGCGGCCGCTACGAACGGATAACCTGCGTACGCAAGGCCCTCAATCATATCCATCGTGGCGCGGTCGAGCTCCAACCCCAGCGGGTTCGTGACGAAGGATAGGCGCATATCGGTCGATGTTGGCGACAGCACGGATACGGCGGTAAAGAGGACAAGGTTCCCGATGGCAAGATACCCGACATACCTCCAGCGCCGGGAGGGCAGCCGACCCGTTGGGAAGAGGAGCAGGAGAAAGGTCGCCAGGAGGAGCCATCCGAACCCGCGCGCCCATGTACCGAACCAGCTCATAGACCTGCCCGCCGGCAGTGAGCCCGGCTCTGTTATCAGGGCGTATACCGCATATTCAAGGGTAAACTCTCCCACTATCCAGATCAGCGCACCAATACAGAAGAGCCAGCCGATGCGGTTGTGTGGGTGGCGAGAGGCAACGAGGGCACCCACAATCGCGAATGTGAGGATCAACAGGACGGCAAAAAGCATATCCGGGATCGCATCCGGAGCGTTTAAGGCGACGAGGAAGACGGTCCCCGCAGCCGATACCAGGGTGAGCATCGACAGAGACCAGGCCAGCCTTGCGGCGGTGTGGCGGCGCATCACTTCCACTCCGGCTCTCGCAGCCAGAGCGAGACGTGTGTGGGTTGCACCGATTCCTGCACGATATCGACCAACCTGCCCGTAAGCGCCCCAAGGTCCGTCTCGTCGCGCAGGCTCACCCCGTAAGCGGCAAGCGTTTTGGCCGCATCATACCGGCGTCGGTAGAACCGGTGGTCGATCTCCCGCTGTATCCGCCACCGCAGCGGCTGGAAGAGAGCGGCAACGGCGAGCGTCGAGGCCACAACGGCGAGGCTCGACTCCCGCTCCGTCATTGCTCGCAGTAACCCTTGGAGCAGCGCCACACCGCCGAGGTATACACCGACGAGCGATGCGGTCAAGGCTCCGTAGATCAGGGTGCGACGGATGATGACGTCTATCTCGTACAGCCGGTACTTGAGGATCGCGATACCGAGCGCAGCGGCGCCAAGGCAGACCATCACAGCGTTAAGGACATCGGACACGAGATAGGGCAGCGGTGCCCAGGCGCTGGCAACCGCGAGATAGGCGCCGAGCACAACGTTGAAGCAGGCGTACCACTTGAGTTGCAGGCGTTCATCGCCCCGCGCGCGGCGAAAGCGCACGAAGGGAGCGGCCAAACAGGCAAGTGTGAGGGGAAGATACAAGATGAACCCTCGCTCGATCAACTCGAACACCCGGTCCGCGCCCTCGATGCCGAGCGGGTTTTGCACTGCTGGATACCCCTCCGGTGGTAATTGCGCCATGATGTCAGGCGAGAACGACAGGGTGAACGGCACCAGGAACATGGCGCCGATGAGCCAGAGTATGGGACGCCACCGTCGCGATGGGAGATGGCCGGCTGGGTAGAGTAACGGTAGGAGCATGTTCAGACAGATTACGCCGAGCGCCCACCCCCAATGGGGGAACCAGGCCACCCAAGCCCCGCCGGGCAGCGAACCGGGATTGCTGCGCAGCGCGTAAATCGCGTATTCCTCGCTCAGGCCCGACACCCCTGTTAGACCGACCCCGAGCAGGACCCAGCCAAGCCGTTGCGTCGGACGCCGTGATGTAATCAGGGCGCCGATAGCCGGCAGCGTGATGGACACGAGCGGCTCGAACGTACTTACCGGATGGATCGGGCCGAGTGCGGAACGGTTCAGGATACTCAGCACGAAATCGAGCACGGCCACCATCACCCATAGGTACCAAAGCGGCCACGCCAGCCGGGCGATAAGGGGACGCTCGTATTTCGGTATGCTGGCATCCGGGCTCGGTATCGTCCGGTCAGTCATCGGTTCTCTCCCTGCGTGGTGCGGCTGGCGACGGGACGCAACCAGACGCTGGCGTGGGTGGGTTGGACCGTCTCGCCGACCACCGCCAGCAGTTCGCCCGTCAGCCGGTCGAGGTCAACCTCATCGCGCAGGTGGGCGCTGTACACCTGGAGGGTGCGAGCCGCGTCATACTTTCTTCTGTAGAATCGGCGATCTATACCGCGCTGAATGCGCCCGCGGAGCGGCTGGAAGAGCGCGGCTATGGCGAGCGTCGAGGCGACAACGGCTACCGGTGAGTCTCCCTGCCCGGTCAGCGCCTGGACACCCTGCTGGAGGAGCACGAGGCTTCCGAGGTAGGTACCCGCCAGCGCCACGGTGAGTGCGCTGTACACGAGCGCGCGGTTGATCAGCACGTCGATGTCGTACAGGCCCGAGCGCAGAATGGCCACCCCGATCGAGAGTGGGATGAGGCACAGGAAACCATACACGCCGGTCAGGCCAACTAGCTCGACCAGCAGTTCGCCGGGCGTACTGGATTGGCCCTCTGCCCCACGGAACAGCAGTCCGAGCACCGCGACCACAGTGGCGAAGCCCACAATCGCCACGGCAGTGCCGAAGACAACCCACTTCGTCTGAACCCGTTGTACCGGGCTCGATACCCGACGATAGCGCAATACCTGCGCGACGACACCGCTGAACAGCAGACCGAAGAAGAAGAGGGCCCCAACGACAGCGGGCCACGTCGCGGAAGGATCGAGGAACGTGCCAGGGAAGAAAACTGCCCCCAGGATCGGAGCGGTTGCCACGACTGTCAGCCAGCGCGTCCACCGTGGAACGAAGCGCCCGTCGGGAAATATGTACAGGAAGATGAGGAACGGCTCCGCATCCAGGAGGATCACCGCATTGATGATTGGGCCCAGCGCCCCGCCCACTCCCTCAAGGGCCTCAGGCAGCGCGGCGAACGTCGCGCCCCCCAGGATAGGCAGGAGCGCAACCAGGAGCGCCCGGCGGTCGGCCGACTTGCGCCAGAAGATTAGCAGTCCGATGACTAGCGCGACGAGCGTGATGGAGGAGTCGAGGAGGATGTTATACGCGGCGTGGGCCCCGAGGGAGAGTCCGACCGCTGCCAGCGTACCCGCCTCGTCCGTCGTGAGTTGTTCAGGGGCACACTCATGAGGTTCCCCGATGCATACCGTGCTGAGGAGCGCGAACCGCGCCGGCGCCGCAGCGACGAGGATGCCTGCGATCAACAGAACTATTGCGAGCCAGAGGACGCGCGTAAGGAGAAGCCAGCGATGGAAGGGTGTTCTCGCCGGCAGCGTCATTTCTCCCCCTGTCCCGAACGTATCAGGGTTCACGCGGATGGTACCTCCCGGTGCTCAGATGGTCCCGCGTTATACAATATCCCCCCTGCATCCATACAGCGTTACGGCAAGCGTTACGATCGCACGGGCTCTGTATCAGAGAGAAGTTCACGAACGAGGCATGTCCGGACGCCCAGCCCCGATACCTAACGCCCGAAGCCAGACACCTCAGACCTGAAAGCTATAACGCAACGCGGCCCGAGCGGCGAAGTAGCCGCACATGCCATGGACGCCGCCGCCCGGTGGGGTGGATGAGGAGCAGAGGTACAAACCGGGTACGGGCGTCGCGTACGGGACGTGGTGGGCTCGCGGCCGGGTAAAGAGCTGACGGATGTCCTGGATGCCGCCGTTGACGTCGCCGCCAACCAGGTTTGCGTTCTGCCGCTCCAACTCCACCGGCGGGCTGATACTGCGGGCGAGGATGCGGTCGCGGAAACCGGGTGCGAAGCGTTCCACCTGCGCCTCAATGCGCTCCGTCATATCGAACGTGGAGCCGTTTGGGACGTGGCAATACGCCCACGCTGTGTGCTTGCCCTCCGGCGCACGGGTGGCATCAAAGAGCGTCTGCTGGGCGAGTAACACGAACGGGCGCTCCGCGTGTCCCCCATTCCAAGTGGTTCGCTCTCCCAGCGCGATCTCCTCCATGGTGCCGCCGACGTGAACCGTGCCCGCGCGTAGACAGTCCGAGGCGCTCCACGGTATAGGTCCGTCGAGCGCCCAGTCCACCTTGAAGGCGCCTAACCCCCAGCGGTAGCCCTCCATCTTGCGCCGAAACCCCGGCGGAATCCGGCTTCCGGCAACCTTCAGGAGCCCATTCGGAGTCAGGTCGCAGAGGATCACGCGCGACGGCGGCAACTCATCGAGCGAGGAGACACGCGCGCCGGTGACGATCTCTCCGCCGAGCTCCCCGAGGCACCACGCGAGCGCGTCTGCAATCTTCTGCGCGCCGCCTCGCGGGAACGGCCAGCCAACCACATGTCCCAGCGCCGCCAGGGTGAGCGCGAA
>JACDAU010000474.1 GCA_013695265.1 Chloroflexia bacterium | reverse complement strand
CCGGTTGGTCGTCTGCGTTGGAGGAGTTGCACGAGCGCATTGCGCATCGCTTCGCCCGCTCGGAGGCGCGCGAGCGGGCGCGTCGCTATCTTAGGGGATTGCTGCAGCGGGTGGAGCGCAAGAATGGGTGGCAACTCGCCGAGGCGATCGGGGAGGCGGACCCTCAAGGTGTGCAGCGGCTGCTCAACTCGGCGAGATGGGACGCCGACCTGGTCCGCGATGACTTGCGCGAGTACGTCGTGGAGCACCTCGGCGACGAGGAAAGCGGCGTGCTCATCGTCGACGAGACGAGCTTCCCCAAGAAGGGCGACAAATCGGTCGGGGTCGCCTCCCAGTACGCGGGTACCCTCGGTAACACGGCGAATGCGCAGGTGGGTGTGTTCCTAGCTAGTTTCTGGTGCGAAATAGGGATGGGCGGCTGCAGGGCATATCCGGCTGCTCCGGCTTGATCGGAGTTGCCGCCCGCGCGTCATCGCGCCGCCACCGTGCGGGCGATGGTGCTCAGGTTGGCCGTCAGCACGCCCCAACCCACCCACCTGCCGAAGCCGGCCTCGCCTTTGTCCCGGCACCTGCCCAGGTATCCGCGCCGCTTCATCACGCTGATGCGGCCCTCCACCCCGGCCCGATAGCTCATCCCCCGCCGGAACCAGCCCTGCCGCTCGTACTCCTCGCGCACCCGGCTCTTCCTGCCCGGCTTGGGTAGTACGATTCGCACGACCCCCGCATCCTCACAGATGCGCTCGTTGCGCGCCGAATGCACCCCCCGGTCTGCCGCCAAGAGGTCGGGTGCCCTGCCGAACACCCGCTCGTGATTCTCCAGCGCGGGCTCGAGTTGCTCGCAGTCGGCGGGATTGCCCGCGAGCACCCGGTAGCCGCTAACTATCCCGCCCTCCACCTCGTCGAGCCACACCTTGCGCCCGTACTCGGTCTCCTTGCCCGCCCTGCCGCGGCGGATGATCGCCGTATGTGGCTCGAACAGGCTCACCAGCTTCTCGCCAGCCGCCGCGCCTGGGACGCCACCCGCTCGAGCAGCCCGCCGTAGCGCTCCAGTCCCTCCCTGAGCCCTGCGGCCCTCTCGCCCAGGAGTTCGCGCACCTTCCCGGCTTGCTTCGCGCTGGCCTCGGCGATATCTAGCAGCCGCCTGTAGGCCCCCCTTCGCGCCGCTTCCGCCTCAGCCCCACGACGGCGCGCCGTCTCAGTAATGCTCCTCGCCAGTCGCCTGGCCGACCTCGTGCGGTCGCGCAACACCTCGCCCGCCGCTATGCCCACGACCGCCTTCGCCCGCCTCAGGAGCCTGCCCACCGCCCTGACGCCATCGCCCAGCAAGCCGCTGTCGGTGGGGTGATGGATGTTCGTCTCCACCACCGTCCCGTCCGTCCTGAGCTTCCTGCCCCGCGTCACCCGCAGGCTCCTGGCCAACTCCACCGCCCGGTCGTTGAGCTGCCCCAGCGTGTCGGCCCCGACCAGGGCCGACCAGCGGATGAGCGTGGTGTCGTCGGGCGCCGGCTCCAGGTAGAGGCGCGTAAACTGCCGCAGCACCAGGGAGTCCGAGACGTTGCGCTCGGTGGCCTCGTAGCTCCAGCCGTAGAGCCGCCGCATCACCAGCATCCTGAGGATCACCTCCACCGGCGTGGAGTGTCGTCCAAGCCTGCCCGAGTTGGGGTGCCGCTTTGACAGGTCGGCCCTCACCGCCGCGAACAACTCGTCGTCCGAGAGCAGCCGGTCGAGCTCGCGCAGCTCCGGCTCCATCTCGAACCTCAACTCCGGTATCAGCTCGGACAGGTCCACAGGATCGTACCTATCCACTATCATGATGCCAGCCTCCGTCGGGTGGAATCGTATTCAGCACACGTATCCTAACCCGTGGAGGCCTTTCCGCACCAGAAACTAGTCTAGCACCACTATTGCTGTGCTATCCTGTCGGGTGGTAGCGAAGGAGCTTTATTCCTCTTTGTTGACGTAAGCCGGGCGGTCATGGACGAGGTAGCAAAGCATCCCCGAAGTGGGGATCTGCCGTGTTGCCTGCCGTTCCCCGTCACCCGGCCGGCGCGCCAATAGCGCCCTCGGTAGACCGCCCTCTCCCGCCACGAGCCATATTCGGCTCGTGGTTTTTTGCGTCCCAACGCAATGAAGTGTGAATAGAGAGGACGTTTGATGCAAACACAGATGGGGCCTAAGCGCCCCCGCCACGGACTCGGTCCCGAGTTCCTCAAGCTCTGGGCGGCGAGCGCCGTCTCCAACGTCGGCGACGGTGTCACGGTCGTCGCCGCGCCGCTCCTGGCGGCTTCCCTCACCCGCGATCCTCTCCTGGTGGCGGGACTCGCGTTCGCAGTGCAACTACCTTGGCTCCTCTTCTCGCTCGTGAGCGGGGCTATCGTCGACAGGCTCGACAGGAGGATAGTCATGGGGGCCGTGGCGGCCTTCCGCTCGGCCCTAATCGGTGTGCTCGGCCTGGCGGTCCTGGCCGATGCCGCGAGCATCCCGCTCCTGTACTGTGTGTTCTTCCTGCTGGGTGCCGCGGAGACGGTCTTCGACCCCGCGTCCGTGACAGTCCTGCCGACCATCGTGTCGCGCGAGGGGTTGCCAAAGGCGAACGCACGCCTGGCGGGTACATCGACGGTGCTCAACGTGTTCGTCGGCCCACCGCTCGGGGGCTTCCTCTTCGCGGCGGCGGCGGCTTTGCCCTTCCTGCTCGCCGGGGCATCCTTCGCGGCCGCATGCGCCCTCGTTCTGGCGCTGCGTGGCACATTCCGCGTGGAGCGCCGGGAGCCCGCCCCGCCCACCCGCCTGCGGGGGGAGATCGCGGAGGGCGTACGATGGCTGGCCCGGCATCGGCTGCTGCGCAGTATGGCGATGGCGCTGGGCCTTATGAACCTGACCATGGCCGCCTGGAACTCTATCCTCGTGCTCTTCGCAACCGAGCGGCTCGGCCTCGGGCCGCGCGGCTTTGGTTTGCTGCTCTCGGCGTATGCGCTGGGTGGCACCGCCGCGAGCGCGGTCGCACACCAGATCATCACCCGGCTCGGTCCGGGCAGAACACTGCGGATCGGCCTGCTGATCGAGGCGGGCACGGCGATGG
>JACDAU010000404.1 GCA_013695265.1 Chloroflexia bacterium | reverse complement strand
GTGTATGGTCTCTCGGCATACGTCCGTTCCAGTGGCGATGATCGCGCCCGGCGAGACCTGACCCAGCTTGCGGACGGCGTCGCCAAAATGCGTGCGGTCCAAGATCATCGGATCTGGCCGTTTGGCGCTATCTTCCCGTGGGCGCGCTCGCGTTCCGTGTGGCACGCCTGGGCGGACCAGATGGCCGGGTCACTCGCCACGGCGGGTACGGTGCTTGGCGATCCCGCGCTTATCCAGACCGCCGTCGGAGAGGTTGGGGTGTTCACGCCGCACGTACTCGCGCAGGGCGGCGGGGACCAGGGCTGGCTGCCCGCGCCCGCCGACCGAGTTCAGATCGCGTACGGCGCGGACGCGACTCTGCAAAACCTGCTCCGAACCGCGGACGCCTCGGGAAGCGCGGGGTTCCGCCATCTGGGCGGGATCGCGGGCGCATGGTATTTCGGTAATAACCGCTCGGGCGCGCAGATGTACGACCCGCGTACCGGGCGGACTTTTGACGGCCTGGAGGCGGACGGCCGGGTGAACCGCAACTCCGGCGCGGAAAGCACGATCCACGGCCTGCTCTCGATGCTCGCCCTTGATGCCCATCCGGCCGTGAAAGCGCTTGCCACCGAACGAACCGAGCGCTACCGCCACATCACCTGGAGCCTGTACGAGGCGGAGGCAGGCGCGCGCACTGGCGCCGCGACGGTCGTGACACCCGCCAGCGCATGGACCGGCGAGTCGCTCTGGAGTGGCGGCAGCTACGTGCAACTGCTCCCCGGCGGACGGGTGACGGTTGCGGCAACGCTGCCCATTGCGGGACGCTACCGCCTCCTGCCCGTATACGACCATCAGCAGGCGCCAACGTACTCGGTGGGAACTCGCCACACGGTACGGACCGTGCCCTTCGGCGCCGTGTGGCACGGCGGTGCGGGAGCGCCGGGCGTCTCGCCGACCTCGGGCTACATGGACATCGGGAACACCGGCACTGCGACGGTGTTCTCCAGTGGCGCGGCGAGCATCCGCTCGGCGTACGCGGGCGACGGACGTGAGGCTCGGCTCGATGCACTGCTCGTGCAGCCGGAAGTGGAGCAGTTGCTCCTGCGCGGTGAGTCAGGTGCGCAGGGTCTGCTGCGGAGCTGGGCCAGTGTGCGGCGGAGGCATATGGTGAATCTCGGCACTTCTGGCCCGGTGACTGCGTATGCGTACGACCGACAGGGACAGTTGACGACGGTCGCGATCGGCCGGGCGGGCCGTGTTGCCGCGCCGGTTGAACCGTACGGCTTCACGTACCTGATGTCGCGGTGATCGAGCGGCGCACGTCGGGAACGCGGTGGAGTCACGCCGGAGTGCCGTAGGCAGCCTGCCGGCGCGGGCTCACAGGGCTTGCAAGGGTGTACGGGCGGTCGATCAAACGCCCGTATGCCTGATCGGGAGTAAGAATGCGTTCACCACGCAGGGAGCAGGCTCAGAATCGGCGCAGGTCGTGCTAAACGTTGCTCAGGAAGTTGCAAATGTCGCCGTCCTTGACGACGTACGACTCGCTTTCCAGCCGCAACACCCCGGCCTTGCGCGCCTCCACGAGCCCGCCGCACGCGATAAGGTCGTCGTATGAAACCACCTCGGCGCGGATCAGCCCGCGAGCGATGTCCGTGTGGATCGCACCTGCGGCCTCCAGCGCTGTGGAGCCATTGCGGATCGGCCACGCGCGCACCTCGTCGGGGCCGACCGTCAAAAAGGAGATCAGGTTCGACGTCGTGTATGCCACCTGGATCACCCGGTTGATGCCCGGCTCCGCGATGCCCAGATCCGCGAGAAACGCGCGGGCGTCCTCCGGGTCCAACTCCGTGATCTCCGACTCGATCGTTCCGGAGATCGTGACGCCTGGCTGACCGAGCTCGAGCTGTGTCTCGGTTGCCCCCGCGTGGTCCTCGGCGACGTTCACGATAGCGAACGACGGCTTCTCCGTGAGAAAGCCGTAGCCGCGCAGCAACTTTGCCTCCTCCGCCGACACCCCAAGCGCACGTATCGGCGTTCCCTGCTCCAGCCCCACCTTGAGCCGGGTCAACAGCTCGTGCTCCGCCTCGAAGCCCGCGCGCGAGGCGGCGGGACTCTTCTTGATGTCCGCCGCGAGTCGCTCCAGCCGCTTCTCGATCACGGAGAGGTCCGCGAAGTTCAGCTCCAGCTCGATCTCCTCGAGGTCCGACCCCGGATGCGCGTCCTCACCATACGCCCCGAGCACCACCGCGAGTGCGTCGACCTGCCGGGCCGCCGCAAGCAGCGTCGAGCTGAAGCCCTGCCGCGTTCCATCAGCCGCGGCACCCTGGAGGCCGCCGATGTCCGCGAACTCCACGGTCGCGTACACGGTCTTCTTGGGCTTAAACATCGGGACGAGCCGGTCGAGGCGCTCGTCCGGCACGCGTACCACCGCGACGCTCGGCTGCTCCCGGCGGGCGTACCCGTCGCCTGCGGCCCGCGCGCCGGTGAGTGCGTGAAAAACGGTGCTCTTGCCGCTGCCGGGTAGACCGACGATACCTATCTGCAACCGGAAACCATACCTTTCGCGAGTGTGCTTGTGGGACGCAGGATTATATGCGCCCACCGCTGGAACCGTCAAACAGGTTTGACACCCTTGCGCGCTGGACCTTATACTCTGGCGAGGTTCGAGAGCGAGTATGATGGTGCTGGCTGGGCGCAACGAGGGGGGATTTTGTCGGGTGTGATTGACCTGGGACAGTATCTACGCGTCCTGCTCAGGTGGTCGTGGCTCATTCTTGCTATGGCAGTGCTCGGCGCGGTGTTGGGGCTTGTTTTCAGCTTAACCCGCCCGCCCGCGTATAAGAGTCAGGCGCGCCTCCTCGTGAAGCCCTCACCCGAAAACATCTCCGTCAACACCCAGAACACCGGCGGCCCCAGGATAGACGTGGTACTCGCCCAGCTCCTGGTGCCGAATGTGCCCGTCCGCTCCATCGCCGCCCTGAGCGTGAACAGCACGGTGGAGAACCTCGTTCGGCAACAGATGATACGAGACTTGGGTGATCGCTTTCCCGAGAGCTTGCGGGAGCCCGGCGCGCTCTTGGGCCTGGTCAGAGTTCGGGAGGTGGGGGGCGGCCCGAACATCCTCACCGTCACCGTGTCCCACCGCGATCCCGATATCACCCAGAAACTAGCGAATACGTGGGCCAGTGTGACGACCGAATATATGAACCGGACGCTTGGCGAAGGGTATTTCGACGCCGAAGCTGCCCGCAAGTCGCTCCCGCAGATTCAGGCGCAGTGGAACCGGAACCAGCAGGAGCTCAACGATTTCGAGCGGACGAGCAACCTCACCAGCATCGCGTCTCGGTCTGCGTCGCGCGAGGCGCTGCTGAACGATTATCAGCGGCAAAGCAATCAGATCGCGATTGACCTGAGCACCGCTGCGCTTCTGCGTGACCAGCTTGCGGACGGTGGAGGCAACCAGGCGTCCTCTCTCGCCGTGCAACTGCTCACTCTCTCAGCGTTCACCTCGGAGGCGAGCAGGGTCGAACTGGCCCGGTTCCTGCCCTCTATCGAGAGCAGGCTCCAGGGACAGAGCGGCGACAGCGGCGGGCTCGCGGTCGTGCCTTCGCAGTCAGATGCGGTACAGGTACAGCCGACACTCGATCAGATCGGCACCCTGCCTCCCGCCCAACAGCGGGCGTTCGTGCTCCGCCTGAGCCAGGTGCTGACGCGCAGGCAAACCGAGTTGCGGCGCAAGATCAGTGGGCTGGAAAAAGAGGTTGGTACGCTGCGCTCGCAGTTGGAGGAAGCTACGTCGCAACGGGACCAGAGGGTTGTCGACCGGAACGCGTATCGCACGACGTATGAGTCGTTGAACACTTTGATTCGGCAGCAGCAGGTGACGGGGGAGATACAGAACGAGAAGATCACCGTGGCCGATCCGGCGATCACCGCGGAACGGACCGATGTTCGCGGCCTGCTGCCTCCCGTACTCGGCGTTGTCGTCGGCCTTGCCCTGGGCACGCTGTTGGCGTTCGTGCTGGAGTTTAGCCGCAAAACTCTGCGGGTGCCACGGGCGCGCTCCGTTCCCACCGCAGGATAAGCACAAGAGCAAATCGTAGTTGTATTGGGGGTATCACGAGATGGCAATTCTGGTAACTGGTGCGGATGGATACATAGGATGGCCCGCGTTGCTCAAGCTTTCGCGCGAGTTCCCGGACGAGCGCATCGTCGGCGTTGACAACTTCGCCCGCCGCCGATGGGTGGCAGAGATCGGCTGCGTTTCCGCCATTCCGATCCACAGCATGCATGAGCGCCTGGAGGCGGCACGCGAGGCCGGTTACGGCAACATCAGCTTCATCGAGGGCGACCTGACCGACCGAGCGTTCGTTCAGCAGGTGTACGCCACCTTCCGGCCCCGCGTCGTGCTGCATCTCGCCGCCCAACCGTCCGCGCCGTACTCAGAAATCAACGGCGAGCGTGCGACGTACACCCAGCACAACAACGTCCAGAGCACCAGCAATCTGCTTTGGGGCCTCAAGGAGCACAACCTGATCGAGACTGTCTTCGTCGAGACGACCACGACAGGCGTCTACGGTCAGCCCGACTTCGATATCCCCGAGGGGTTCCTGGAGGTGGAGCGCAACGGCCGCAAGGGCTCGGTGATCTACCCGGGTATGGCGGGCTCGTGGTACCACATGAGCAAGTGCCACGACGTGAACAACCTCTGGCTCGCCAACGCCAAGTGGAAGCTTTCCGTCATCGACCTGCGCACGGCGATCACTTACGGCACCAGGACGGACGAGACGCAGGGCGATCCGCGGCTCGCGACCCGATTTGACTTCGACTTCTACTTCGGCGTGGTCGTCAACCGCTTCGCCGCGCAGGCGCTTGCGGGCTTCCCGATCACCGTGTACGGCAAGGGTGGTCTCAAGCGGCCGATGATCGGCTTGCAGGACGCGGTCGACTCAATCGTTGCCTCCGCAAAGCGCGAGCCGAACCAGAAGTTCGACATCTTCAACCAGACCAGCGGCCCGGTCGGCATTCAGGAGATCGGCGAGGGCATCCAGGCCATTGGGGCGGAGATGGGCATCCCGGTTCAGGTGGACCATCTGGAAAATCCGCGCGTCGAGAAGGAAGAGCACCAGATGGTGATGGAAAACAGCCGCTTCATGAACGAGCTGCTGCCGCACCCGACCGTGGATATCACCGACGGTCTGCGGGATACGCTGGAGAGCCTTCAGCCGTATCGTGACACCCTGCTGGCCTACAAGGATCGCTTCGTGCCCGAACAACTGCTGAATCGGGTGTCCGTGGCGTAACGTCCCGGAGCGACGGCGCGCGTCGCCGGTCATGATCTGGAAGAGGGCAAGAGGCTTTGAAGATACTCATAACGGGCGCGGCAGGGTTTATCGGCTCGCTGCTGGTGGATATCCTGCGGCACGACCACGAGATCCGGGCAATCGATAACTTTAGCACGGGCGATGTGCGGCAAGTGGGCGACGTCACGGTCGAAGAGATGGACGTGGCGGAGCCAGAGCAAGCCGCCGAGATGGTGCGGGGGCAGGATGTCGTGGTCCATCTGGCTGGCTACACCGGCATCCCCGTCTGCGAGAACGACCCCGAAGGCGCCGCACGGAACATCCTCGTGGCCACAAAGCACATTACGGATGCTGCGGTTAAGGCCGGGGTGCAACAGCTACTTTACCCTTCGACATTCGCGGTGTACGGCATACCGCCGCACCATATCACGGAAGAGACCCCGCGAGCCCCGATCGGTATGTACGGGAACCTGCGCGCCGGGGCGGAGTACGTCTTGCTCGCGGCGCAACAGCTCGACGGCCTCCCCGTGGTCATCTTCCGGCAGAGCAACATCTATGGGCGCAGCATCGCGAAGAAGCGCTCGCTCCTCAACATCCTCGTGGAGCAGGTGCTCAAGCGCGAGCCCATCACGATGTATGGATCGGGCGAGCAGGTCCGGAACTTCCTGCACGTGCGGGATACCGCGAATGCATTCAAGCTCGCCATCGACCAGCGCGCCTCCGGCCTGTACAACTTGGGCGGAACGGAGACGATCAGCGTCCGATCCCTCATCCAGACGGTCAACGACGCCGCTGAGTCCACGCTCGGGTACACGGTCCCGGTGGAGCGAAAACCGGATCGCGGCGCCGCAGGCCGGGAAGTAGATCTGACTGACTTCCACTTCGACATCAGCAAGGTTCAGGGCGCGCTAGGCTTCCAGCCGAAGCTAACGGTCCGTGACGCCGTCGAGGAGTTGCTGAAGCGGGAAGCGAGTGTCACCTAGGGTACTGAACGTCCTGGTCGTGATGGGACCAGTGGCGCAGGGCGGAGCGGAATGGCAACTGTACGAGTTGCTTCGCCGGATCGATCGTGCCCGGTTCCGGCCCGTGCTCGCCAGCGTGCAGTTCGCAGCTTATAAGGAGCTGACCATCGGGGAGGGGGATCGCCGCATCCGGGACCACTTCGCCGGGCTTGACCTCCCCCACTTCCAGATCAACGGCCACGGCAGGAACAGCGCGCGCAATCTGCGCGACCTGATGCACGTCATTCGGCGCGAGCGGATCGACGTCGTGCATGCGAACCTGTACGCGGGCGAGACGTTTGGCCGGTTGGCTGCGGTCCTGATGCGCACGCCGGTGGTCACGCACAAGCGCGGGATGCCCTTCAAAAGCCGCAAGCCGCAGAACATCCTGGTCGATCTGCTCCTGAACCTGTGCAGTACGCGCATTATCGTCGTCAACCACGCAATCCGGCGCCAACTTCAGCGCCTGCACCACCTGCCGACCTCTCAGTTCTCTGTGATCTATCCCGGTATCGACACCGACCTGTGGACTGCGCCCGATGCGCATGCGGTCGAGGTACTGCGACACGAACTGGGGCTGGAAGGCAAGGCGGTGATCACGACCGTGGGCCGCTTGCGCCCGATCAAGGGGCAGCGATACCTGCTCGAAGCTGCACCGCAGATCCTTCGGGAGTGTCCGGATGCACGTTTCCTGTTCGTCGGGCATGGAGTGCAGGAGGCGGCGCTACGCGCACAGGCAGAGGCGCTCGGCATTGCGAGAGCGACGCGCTTTCTCGGTAGCCGGGGGGATGTGCGCGAGTTGCTGGCGCTCTCGGATGTATTCGTGATGCCGTCGCTCTCGGAGGCAAGTCCAGTCGCGTTAATGGAGGCCGCCCTTTGCGGCGTCCCCAGCGTCGCCACTTCGGTCGGGGGAATACCCGAGATCGTACGCGACAGTGAGACCGGCCTGCTCGTGCCGCCGCGCGACGCCGACGCGCTTGCGTTCGCCGTGGTGGGCCTGTTGCGCGACCGGGATCGCTGGCAGAAAATGTCGGAAGCAGCCGTTGAGCGCGCGCATTTTTCGTTCGACATAAATCACACCGTGCGGCAGATAGAGGCCGAGTACGAGCGCGCCGTAGGCCTGCAGTGCTAAAGGGCAGCCTCCTCGTCCTGGTGAGCCGCAACTTTCAGAAGCTGGTCGGCGCACTCGTCTTCTTCTTGATCGGTGGCCTGCTTGATGCCCGCGCCGTGGGAAACTACACGCTTCTGGTGACGGTGCTGACGTACGTAAACACCCTCGGCAGTTTCGGTATCGGACCCGCCCACGTCTACTTCCGGGGGCAGAAGCAGCTCGGCATGGCGCAGATGCTGGGTAACGCGGTCGCGGGGGCGACCCTGTTTGGTGTGCTCTCGCTTGCAGTGTTCGGGCTGCTCAGTCCCTTACTGAGCTTCCGGTCGTACAGCGTGCTCTCGATGTTTTTGTTTTCGCTGGTCTTTCCCGTGGTCATCTTGCAGAGCTATCTGGACTACGTATGGATCGGAGAAAACCGGCTCACGATGTACAGCGTGTTGTACACGCTGCGTTTCGCGACGTTGCCGTTCTTCATTCTTGCGGGCATTGTGCTGCCGGAGAGTGTGCCGGGGAAGTACCAGGGGCTGGCGGCGGCGCTGGTCGCAAACGCGCTGTTGACGTGCGCGTTCAACGCGTACATGATTGGTCGCGCGTATGGCTTCCGGCCCGTGATTGATCGGACACTGTTCACGCGAACCGCGCGCTACGGCCTCAGCGTGCAGGCGGGCTCTGTCGCGCAGGCTATTGGGTATCGGTTCGATGTCTTCCTGGTGAACATCTTCCTTGCCGAGGCTTTTCTAGGGTTGTACAGTATGGCGTTCCGCTTCGCTGAGGTGCTGTGGCTTCTGCCGGCGGCGATCTCCACGGCCCTTCTGCCGCGCGTGTCCACCGGCGACGAGCGCGCGGCGCAGCGGGCGACGGCACAGACTAGCCGGGTGGTGTTCGCGACCAGTCTCCTCGGCAGCGTTGGGGTGTTCGTGCTTGCTGGCCCCCTGCTGCGCCTCCTGTACGGCGAGAAGTTCCTCGGCTCCGTCGCCCCGCTGCGGATCCTGCTACTGGGCATCGTGGTGTTCTCCGTGCAGAAGGTGCTCGCGAACTACTTTATCGGACAGGGGCGAGCGAAGTGGTTCCTCCGCGCGACGCTCTTCTCGATGGCCGTGAACGTGGGGTTAAACCTGTGGCTCATCCCGCTCCCTGGCTGGGGAATCAAGGGGGCGGCGCTGGCATCCACCATCAGCTATACCCTCTCCACGCTGATCCTCGGCGGCCTCTTCGTGCGCTGGTCCGGTATCTCCTGGATGGACATACTCATTCCGAACCGGCAGGACGCTGCGTATGTCGGGGCGCGGCTCGGACGCTTGCGGCTGCGCGCCGCAGGGATACGGCGCCGGGGCGCAACGCGATGAACGCGCAGGAGCCATCGGCGCGAAACACCATCAGCGTCCAGTCGATTCCCATCCTGTTGCTCACCCTGGCGCTGATCATCAACTTCTTCTGGCGCGCACAACTTTTCACTGGCAATAACCTGCCGCCCGTCGTTCTGCTCGCCGTCGCCTTCATCGGGCTGTGGGTACTGCGCGGCCTGGGGGTGACCGGCGATCTTCTGGTGCGGATCCCGCGGGTCTTCTGGCCGCTCGGCCTGTACGTCGTCGCAGTGCTGGTGTCAATCGTGGTGCGGGGCGATTTCGAATCGCGCACGATTCAGCTCGCGCTGCGCGTGATCGTGCTCCTCCTGCTCGCCTTGCTCGTAAGCAACATGGCGGGCACTCTCGCGTCGCTCGAAAGTACGATTTACCTACTCATCTTCGGCTTCACGCTTGCGGCGGTGTACGGTTTCGCCGACTACGTGATCAACGGGCGATACTTCCTCAACATCTTTGTCGGTATCGCGCGCAAGAACGCTTCGGGCTACTATTTCATGGCGATAATACCGTTCATCCTTCTTTGCCTTGGCTCCCCCACCATCACCCGAACGGCGAAGCGGCTGCTCGTAGTTTCCCTGATCCTCTGCTTTGGCGCGATGTTGCTGACGCTGGCCCGCAGCGCGGTTTTCGGGCTTGCCGCCGGGC
>JACDAU010000377.1 GCA_013695265.1 Chloroflexia bacterium | reverse complement strand
CCGGAGGCCGCGGCTCGGATAGCACAACTTTCCGCCGGCAGACCCGGCTGGGCACTGCGGGCAGCGAGTGATGCGGGCGTGCTTGTAGAGCATGACAAGCATATAGATGATCTCATCGTGGCGCTCTCGGGCGGTGCCACAGGGCGTCTGCGGCTCGCGGAAAAGATGGCCCAGCGCTGGGCAGCGGGCCACAGGCAGGAAGTGTACGCAACGTTGTACGACTGGCTGGGCTTTTGGCGCTCTGTGATGCTCCACGCCGCCAACACCACTCCTGCAGGCATGTACCCGCAGCACCAGGCCACAGTGGACCGCCTCGCTGCCAACGGCGTCGACGTTCCGGCGCAGTCCGCCGCGCGCACCCTAGAAGCGATCTCGCACATCGACGCGAACGTGAGCACCCGGATGTCGATCGAATCCTTGCTGTTGGACCTGCCATGACCGACGCGCCGGCGGTGGCAGGCGTGCGCCTTGCACCGTACTCGCCGGTGCTTTGGGTCAGCGCTGGCGACGCAGACCTTGTCGTTGGCACGCTCTGCTTGCTCCGGACACCGGAGGGTGATCGGTCCGCGCGCGTGGTAGTCGAGCCCCAGCAACTGCTGTCAGAGGTAGCGCCGCTGCCTGGCTTTCTCGCAATCTCGACATTGACGCACGAGGAGGCTTTGGGTAAAGCGCCCATCACAACCCTCCAGACCCGCCTCGACCAGGTCGCTCACCCGCCCTGTCGGATTGACGCTGACGGGTCACGCGTCACTCTATGCGCGTCATTGGACGCATCTACAGTACCAAGCGCAGGCGAACTCACGCGCGCGTTACGGATTCCAGTGGTCGTGCGGGATGCGGCAGGGCGTCTCCCAGAGCGCGAGCTGCCACAGTTGGGCCAGCGCGTCACCTACGAGGACGTAGCAGCGACCGTCAAGGAAATCAGCGTGTTTCGTAGAGAGATCGTACTCAGCACGGACACTGGTGAACTCAAGACCGTACCCCTCTGCGGGGTGGAGTACATCGTCAGCGCCACGTAGGTGCCGCCGACGCTCGGCCGCAGATGCCTAAGGTGACGAGCGGGATCGAAGTTCTCAGATGGCCCGCTGCAAGATGCTGATGATCACGATAGCTACCATGGGCGAGAAGTCAATCATCATCCCACCGGGCATCAAGCTTCGGATGGGCTGCAGGATCGGCTCCGTCACCTCGAACAAGAAGCGAGAGATGGGGTTACTGAAGTTTGGATCGAACCATGAAAGGATCGCCCGCCCCAGCACAGCGAACCAGAGAGCCTGGAGCAGTAACGATAAAAATAGTCGGATCGCATCGGGCACGTACTACTACCTCCGCAAGAATATCTGCAGGCCCATTCTAGCACATGCTATTCCGGCAGCAGGCGCTGGAATACCTCGTTCGAGAGCAGGCGGCCCCTCTCGGTTAGATGCAGCCGCTCGCCCCGCCACACGAGCAGGTCCAGATCCTCCATATCCGCGATAACGGGGCCATATCGCGCCGCAATGTTGTCGCCGTACCGTGCCTTGAAGCCAGCCGTACTCACGCCCGCATCGCGCCTGAGGCCCAGGATAAGGGTCTCCGCGCGCTCCAGCGCCGGGCTGATGGGCTCGCGCTCAACTTCCGAGAGTTGGCCCTGTTCAAGGCACCGGATGTAGCGTGCCGGCAAGATCTCGTTGCTGTAACGGCCGCCATCAAGATATCCGTGCGCGCCCGCGCCCGCGCCGATATATGGCCGGTTGTTCCAGTACACCAGATTATGCTGTGCCTCGTGTCCCGGTAACGCCCAGTTGCTGACTTCGTAGCGCACAAGGCCGGCGGCGGTGATTACTTCATGAGCTAGCTCGTACATGTCTGCCATCAGATCGTCGTCGGGCGGCGGCACGGTGCCGCGCGCCACCATGCGGGCAAGTGGCGTACCCTCCTCAACCACCAGCCCGTACAAGGAGACATGCTCCGGCGCGAGATCCATCGCCCGGTCTAGGTTTTCTCGCCAGAGGGCGAGTGACTGCTCGGGCAAGCCGTAGATCAAATCGAGACTGATGTCCGACACCCCGGCATCCCGCGCACTCGCGAACGCCTCGACCGCCTCCGACACGGAGTGATGCCGCGCTAATCGCTTCAGGTCAGCGTCGCGGAAGCTTTGTATCCCGATACTCACGCGATTAACACCCGCGCCAAGCAGTCGCCGGAAGTACTCCTCGTCCACACTGCCGGGATTCGCCTCCAGCGTCACCTCGCCAGGGCTAAACTCCAGCGCTCTGCGTGCGGTGTCAACAATGGCAATCACTTGCTCCGCGGATAACAGGCTGGGTGTTCCGCCACCGAGGTAGAGTGTGGTCGCGCGCCAGTTCCGTTCGCCATAAATCTCAAGCTCACGGCAGAGCGCGGTCACGTACGGGGCGATAAGATGGTTCTGTCCAGCGTAGCAGTTGAAATCGCAGTAGACGCACTTGGTTCGGCAGAACGGTATATGAATGTACAGGCCCGCATCGATGCGGGTGATCTGATTCGGGGCCGACTTGTGAAGCGTTTGCACGTCCCCATGCTAACCGGCGCAGGCATGTGCTGTCCAGGACAGCCGAGGTTGCCTCTCCTGATATAATGCCCGTCATAACCTCGAACGCGGACAAGATCAATGTTGAGAAGGAGTGATCGAATGCAGGTTACCGTGCAGAGCGGCGGACTCGAGGCGGTGAGCACGGAGGTGCTCGCGGTGCCACTGTTCGAGGAAGGTGTGGAGGCGGTTCCTGTCACGGCGGAGATCGACCGCCGGCTCAATGGACAACTCGCGCTCGCTGTCGCGGCGGGCCATGTTTCGCCAAAGCTCAACGGCATCTCGAGCCTGCTCACGCTCGGCCTACTCCCTTTCACTCGTGTAATACTGATCGGCGCCGGCAAGCAGGACGACTGGGACGCCCAGCGCGCACGGACCTTCGCCGGTATTGCGGTCCGACAGGCACGCACCACCGGACAGCCCTCTCTCACCGTGGCGCTTCCCGCAGGCGCTGACAATGCTGCAAGCGTGGCAGGGGCGGTCCATGGCGCGGCGCTCGCCAACTTCTCCACCGCCCAGTTCAAGTCGACCGAGCCTGAAGATGTCGACGTCGAAGGCTTGAACCTGCTCCTGACGGACGACACGGATAAGGTGCGTACCGCAGCGGAGAAGGCCCGTATTTTGGGCGAGGCGGCCAACCTGGCGCGCTCGCTCGCAAACGAGCCGGGCAACGTCCTGACACCCACCACGTTCGCGGAGCGCGCCCGTGCGGTCGCCGAGGCCCACAGCCTCGAATACGATGTGCTCGACGAGAGCCAGATGCAGGACCTCGGATACGGGGGCCTGCTCGGCACGTCTCGCGGGAGTGCGGAGCCGGCGAAGCTCGTCACGTTGCGCTACACCGGCGGAACGGGCGAAGCAACCATCGGCTTGGTTGGCAAGGGCATCACCTTCGACAGTGGCGGAATCTCGATAAAGCCCGCGGCTCAAATGCACCGTATGAAGGGCGACATGTCTGGGGCGGCCGCAGTGCTCGGGACAATGCGTGCCATCGGTGAGTTGCGGCCAAAGGTAAACGTGGTCGGCGTGCTGTGCCTCTCGGAAAACCTGCCAGGGCCAACAGCGATGAAGCCAGGCGACATCCTCACCGCGGGCAACGGCAAGACGATTGAGATCCTCAACACGGACGCCGAGGGCCGGCTGGTACTGGCGGACGGACTCGTCCACGCACTATCGCAGGGAGCGACACACCTCGTGGATGTGGCGACCTTGACGGGGGCCTGCGTCGTGGCGCTTGGCTCCGTCACGACGGGCGTTTTCGGCTCCCATCAGCCATGGACCGATGTGGTGCTCAATGCTGCACGCCACACGGGGGAGCCAATGTGGCAGATGCCGCTTGGGGCAGAGTATCGTCGGCAAATGGACAGCGACATCGCTGACATCGCAAATGCCGGCAACCGTGAGGCGGGCGCGATCACCGCCGCGACATTCCTCCAGGAGTTCGCCGGTGGTGTGCCGTGGGTCCATCTCGACATCGCGGGCACCGCGCGTAACGAGAAAGACTTACCGCATATTGCCAAGGGGCCGACGGGCGTTGCGGTCGCCACACTGACGCAGGTCGTGGAAAACGTCGGCAGAGACGGCGCCCCGTCATAGGCACCCTTCTGACTCATACACCGAACTCCAATCGCCGTCCAGTGCTTTGCGGGCTGGCTTTTGCGTGTACCGAGGCTTGGGTATATACTCTTGTGAAGGAATGTACAAAGTTTAGCGAGGTTCGCGAGTGGCACAATCTGCTGCGTTCACATCGATCACCAGCGACCTGCAGAGGGTCGAGAGTGCACTTTTGGAGGTGGTGCCGTCCGAGTACCCGGAAATCGCAGACATCATCGTCGGTCTGATACGGGCGGGCGGCAAGCGCGTCCGGCCCGCACTGCTGTTGCTCTCGGCCCGCTGCAACGACTACGATTTGGAGCGCCTCATCCCTGGCGCGATCGCGACAGAACTTTTGCACACCGCCACGCTTGTCCACGATGACACAATAGATCAGGCCGCAACGCGACGCGGGCAAGCGACCATCAACTCCTTTTTGCCGGACAGCGGCGCGATCCTGATCGGAGACTACATCTTCGCGCAGTCCGCTATCTGTGCTGCCGCACCGGGCAGTCCGGCGGTAGTCACTGTTTTTGCCCGCACCCTGCGCGAAATCGTGGACGGGGAGTTACGGCAGGCTCTCGCTAACCACCGGGTTGAGGTCAGTCGAGTGGAGTACAACCGGCGTATATATGCCAAGACCGCCGCGCTTTTTGCCGCCGCGTGCGAGATCGGCGCGCTCCTTTCGGATGCACCGGACGACCATCGCACCGCCTTGCGCACCTACGGCAAGAAGATCGGGCAGGCGTATCAGATTGTGGACGACATCCTCGACTTCACCGCGACCAGTCAGCAGGCAGGCAAGCCAGTGGGAGGGGATCTGAGGCACGGCACCGCCACTCTGCCGACGATCATCGCTCTGGAGCAGAAGTCGTGGGGAGACGCTGAGGCGCAGTGGATTCTCGATGTCCTCTCAGGGGTGCCGGGCGCGAATGCCGACAGAGCGGTGGCAATCATTCGAGAGTCCGGCGCGATTGGTCTGGCCCACGGCGAAGCGCGGAAGCTGGCGGACGAGGCGTGCGCCGCCCTTCTCACTCTTCCCTCAACCGACGCGCGCAATTCGCTGTACGACATGGCGGAGATGCTGGTCGAACGCGACCGATAACTCGGTCGCAACTGCACGCTCATGAACGCGCTCGATATTGTCCTCGCTGTCATCGTGCTGACCTTCGCCGTGCGTGGGGTGCGCCGTGGCCTGGCGCCAGGTCTCCTCGATCTCGCTGGCATCGTCGTGTCATTTGCCGTGAGCCTTGCCGGCCACCGGGGTCTCGCACCGGTTCTTGCACGTATCGGCGGACTG